>DATMES010000017.1 GCA_035556555.1 Frankiaceae bacterium | reverse complement strand
ATGTCCTCGGCCGGCAACAGTCGGTCGATCGCTCCAGCCAGGTCAGGTTCGCTGCCCGATCCGGTCTCCATCAGCGCCACCCCGGCGGTGGCATGCGGCACGAACACGTTCAGCAACCCATCCCCCTCCCCCTCGACGAAGGCGGCAGCAGAGGGGGTGAGATCCACGACAGCGGGCGAGCCGCCAGAGCGGACCCGCTGGACGGAGGTCTTCATGCATCACCAATAGCACGCCGGGAAGGGAAGAGCGGAAGAGGGCGGTGCGGGCTGCCGGTGCCGCGACTAAGGGAGCTTGCGGAACTAGCGGCACCGGCAGCCCGCGCCGACCAGAGACAGAAACTTGTCACACGGCAGTGCGAGGATGGGTGACGTAGGGGAGAGCTGCACCAGCGAGGAGTGCGCAACGTGGCGGAGAGCACGCGACAGGGGATCATCACGGACGGGCTGCCCAGCCAGCTCCCGGACACCGACCCCGCGGAGACGGCCGAGTGGCTCGAGTCACTCGACGCCGTCGTCAACGAGCAGGGCCGCACCCGCGCGCGCTACCTGCTCCTCCGCCTCCTCGCGAGAGCCCGCCAGCAGGCCATCGGCGTGCCGAGCCTGACGAGCACCGACTACATCAACACGATCCCGCCGGACGAGGAGCCGTGGTTCCCGGGCGACGAGTACGTCGAGCGCCGTATCAGGGCGTACATCCGCTGGAACGCCGCCGTCATGGTGAGCCGCGCCAACCGGCCCGGTCTCGGGGTGGGCGGGCACATCGCGACGTACGCCTCCAGCGCGAGCCTGTACGAGGTGGGCTTCAACCACTTCTTCCGCGGCAAGGAGGGCGGGGAGTCGGGTGACCAGGTCTTCATCCAGGGCCACGGCTCGCCGGGGATCTACGCGCGCGCGTTCCTGGAGGGGCGGCTGACGGAGGCGCAGCTCGACGCGTTCCGGCAGGAGTCGAAGCCCGGCGGCCTGCCGTCGTACCCGCACCCGCGGCTCATGCCGGACTTCTGGGAGTTCCCGACCGTCTCGATGGGCCTCGGGGCGATCGGCGCGATCTACCAGGCGCGGTTCAACCGCTACCTGCATGCCCGCCGCATCAAGGACACGTCCCGCTCCCGCGTGTGGTGCTTCCTCGGCGACGGCGAGATGGACGAGCCCGAGTCGTTGGGCGCCATCGGCGTCGCGGCGCGCGAGGAGCTCGACAACCTCATCTTCGTCGTCAACTGCAACCTCCAGCGCCTCGACGGCCCCGTCCGCGGCAACGGCAAGGTCATCCAGGAGCTCGAGTCGTTCTTCCGCGGCGCCGGGTGGAACGTCATCAAGGTCGTCTGGGGCCGCGACTGGGACCCGCTGCTCGCGCGCGACGTGGACGGCGTGCTCGTCAACCGGATGAACACCACCCCCGATGGCCAGTTCCAGACCTACTCGGTCGAGTCGGGGGCGTACATCCGCGAGCACTTCTTCGGCACCGACGCGCGGCTGCGCCGCCTCGTCGAGGACATGCCCGACGACGACCTGCGCCGGCTGTCCCGCGGCGGCCACGACTACCGCAAGGTCTACGCCGCGTTCGCCTCAGCGGTCGCGCACACCGGCCAGCCGACGGTGATCCTCGCCCAGACCATCAAGGGCTGGACGCTCGGCAAGGACTTCGAGGCGCGCAACGCCACGCACCAGATGAAGAAGCTCACCAAGGCCGAGCTCAAGGAGTTCCGCGACCGGCTCTACCTCGAGATCCCCGACAAGGCACTCGAGGGCGACCTCCCGCCGTACTACCACCCGGGCCAGGACTCCTCCGACGAGATCCGCTACATGCTCGACCGCCGCAAGGCGCTCGGCGGCTTCCTCCCCCAGCGCGTCGTGCGCGCCAAGCCGCTGCCGCAGGCCGAGGACAAGGTCTACGACGACCTCATGAAGGGGTCGGGCAAGCAGGAGGTCGCCACGACGATGGCGTTCGTCCGGCTGCTCAAGGACCTGCTCAAGGTCAAGGGTCTCGGCGAGCGCTTCGTGCCGATCATCCCCGACGAGGCGCGCACGTTCGGCATGGACTCGCTGTTCCCGAGTCTCAAGATCTACTCGCCGCACGGCCAGCGCTACGAGGCCGTCGACCGCGAGCTCCTGCTGTCGTACAAGGAGTCCACCGAGGGCGTGATCCTGCACGAGGGGATCAGCGAGGCCGGCTCCATGGCGTCGGTCATCTCGGCGGGGACGTCGTACGCCACGCACGGCGAGGCGATGATCCCGCTGTTCGTCTTCTACTCGATGTTCGGCTTCCAGCGGGTGGGCGACCAGATCTGGCAGTACGCCGACCAGCTCGGCCGGGGCTTCCTCATCGGCGCCACCGCGGGCCGTACGACGCTCAACGGCGAGGGCCTCCAGCACCAGGACGGCCACTCGCACCTGCTGGCCAGCACCAACCCTGGGTGCGTCGCGTACGACCCCGGGTGGGCGTACGAGCTGGCGATCATCGTCAAGGACGGCCTGCGGCGGATGTACGGCCCCGAGTCGGAGAACGTCTTCTACTACCTCACGGTCTACAACGAGCCCATGGTCCAGCCCCCCGCGCCGGACCTGCCCGACCTCGAGGCCGGCGTGCTGCGCGGGCTGTACCGCTACGCCCCCGCCGCCAAGGCCGCCAAGAGCGCCCCCCGCGCGCAGGTCCTCGCGAGCGGGCCGGCGCTGCGGATGGCGCTGCAGGCCCAGGATCTGCTCGCCGCCGACTGGGGCGTGGCGGCCGACGTGTGGTCAGCGACGTCGTGGAACGAGCTGCGCCGCGACGCCCTCGCCTGCGAGGAGCACAACCTCCTACACCCCGAGGACCCGCGGACGCCGTACGTCACCACCGCCCTCGCCGACGCGCCGGGCCCGGTCCTGGCGGTCTCGGACTGGATGCGCGCGGTGCCCGACCAGATCAGCCGCTGGGTGCCTGGCGACTACGACTCGCTCGGCACCGACGGCTTCGGCCGTTCGGACACCCGCGCGGCCTTGCGCAGGCACTTCCACATCGACGCCGAGTCCATCGCCGTCGGCGTGCTGGCAAGCCTCGCCCGGCGCGGCGAGGTCAAGACCGAGGTCGTGACCCAGGCGATCGCCAAGTACGACCTCACCAACGAGGAGGCAGCGGGCGGCAGCACCGAAAAGCAGCAACCTGACGCCGCGTCGTAGCGGGCTACAGCGGCTGCACGTCCACGTACACCGTCGTCGCCGAGCAGAGGGTCGAGTTGCACCCGTTAAGGGTGAAGCTGTAGTCCGTGAGCTGCGTGGGCCCAGTGGTGACCGTGACCGTCGCCGCGGCCGAGCCGCCGGACGGCACCGACACCGACGACGGCGACACGCTGACCGTAGACCCGGCCGGAACGCCGCTCGTCGAGTACGTCACGCTTCCGGAGAACCCGTTCCGCGACGCCGCGTACACCGTGGTCTGCGCGCTCTGCGTGGGCAGCGTCGTCACCGTCGACGGCGACGCGGAGACGGTGAAGTACCTGGGCGTGACCGTGACGGGTGTGGACCGGCATCCCACGCCGCCACAGGCCGTCACCGTCACCGTGAACGAGCTCCGTTGCGCCGTACCCGGCCGGACGGTCAGCGACAGCGAGGTCGTGCCGTTGCTCGACAGGTGGGTGCTCGTCGTGGACAGCGTCGCAGAGCTGCCGGACGGCACACCGGAGACCGACAGCGAGACCGGGCCCGAGAAGTTGTAGTACGACGTCAGCCGCACCGTCGAGGTCGCCGGCTGGCCGGCGTTGACCGACAGGGACGCCGGCGTGGCCGAGACGGCAAAGTCCTGGGCGTTGGCGAACTTGAAGAACGGGTTCGTGGGGCCGGCGACATTCCAGTAGTTGCCCAGGTAGGAGCCGGGTGGCGTCGAGGCGTCGAAGTACGTGTCGTACTTGCAGTCGAGCGGGACGTACCCGGCTTCCTCCGTGTATGAGCACCGGTAGTCGTCGTACGGCCCCGGATAGGCACCCGCCGTGCCCTGCTCGTCGTAGCACATGACGTCGGCGCCGTCGTTGCAGTGCGCGACCCAGTTCGAATGCGGCGCCGTGTACTGGACCGCGCCGAGCGTGTGGAACAGCTCGTGCAGCGTGACGTTGGTGCCCCAGTAGTCGCCACGCACGTACGACATCGCGGTCGTCGAGGCGTTGGCGTTGTTCCAGCGCCGGTCGTCATTGAAGTTGCCCTCGCCCTGGCCGGCGAAGCCCGGCATGGTCGAGTCGTAGAAGACGACGTACTTGATGGGCGCACCGTCGTGGCCGACCGTCGGGTAGTTGTCGAGCATCGCCTCGCGGATGTCCGCGAACGAGTTGTCGGGTGCGCCGGACCGGCTGCCCGGGTAGTTGGTGAAGCCGCCCACCCACGGCACCCAGCGTCCGTCCTGCAACATGCAGGGCGTACGGATCTTCATCGCGGACCCACCCGACGCGGCGGCGGCGAGGGCCAGCTTGTGGTTCATCCGGCGGATGATCGACTGCAGGCCCAGCCGCACGTCGAGGTAGCGCCACGCGGTCGGGTACCAGTGCCCGTAGAGGAACACGACTTGAGGGCCGTAGTTGTGCACGACGCACTCGACGTCCGACTCGGCCGTGGGCAGCGGGGAGTGCGCGCCCGCGTTGGCCGTGTCCGGGCCGTGCGTGCTGGTCAACGCGCCGGTCGACGGGTCACAGACCTCGAACCCACCGGACGGGCGCCGGACCGCGAAGGCATCCGCCTCGCGCAGGAACGCGTAGCCAGGGCACTTGCGCGGCGTGGCCGACGCGGGTGCGCCAGGGCCGGCGACGACGAAGCCGGAGGTCAGCCCCACGGTCGCGATGAAGCTGACGGCAGCCCGGACATGTCGGCGCATGGGAACGTCCCCCCGTAGATGTGTTGAGCGAGGGTGCACTGTCCGGGTAGAAAGACCCTGGCGTCAAGGCTGTAACAGGCTTCCCTCGGCACGGCGCGGGCACCGTCCCCACGTGCAGACATTCCTCCCGTACCCAGGGTTCCGCCGGTCAGCGAAGGCCCTCGACCCCAGGAGACTCGGCAAGCAACGCGTCGAGACCCTCCAGATCCTGCGCGCCGTCACGATCCCGACGTACGGCTGGCAGCACCATCCGGCGGTCGCGATGTGGCGCGGCCACGTCGAGGCGCTGACGACGTACGGCGTGGAGATCAGCCGCGAGTGGGTCCGCCGCGGCAACGCCGACACGTGCGAGGCGCAGATCGCGGCGTTCAGCGAGCCGGTGCTCTCCCAGGCGGAGCTGCGGCGGCGCGGACTGCTCCCGCCGTGGCTGGGCGACGAGGCGTTCCACCTGGCCCACCGGTCCTCCCTGCTGCGCAAGGACCCCGCGTGGTACGGCCCGCTGTTCGGCGACGTGCCGGACGACCTGCCGTACGTCTGGCCGGTCCGGAAAGACGGAACGGCCACCGGCTAGCTGGGTGCCGGTGGCCGTTCGCGTCGGGGAGGAGCTAGAGGGCGTGCTTGCCGCGCGGCTTGCGCGCCCAGAGGACGAAGCCGGCGCCGGCGGCCACGAGCCCGCCGCCGAGGGCGAGCAGCGCCTCGGTGAACGACCCGGTGAACGCCAGTGGCCCGCGGGCGAGGTTCGTGCCGAGGACCGACGCGCCGCCACGGTTCGCGGCCGCGGGGGCGTTGGAGCGCGTGATCCTGGTGCCGAGGACGCGCGCCTCCTCACCGGTCTCGACGCCGCCGACCGACGTGTCCGTGCCGCCGACCTCGGTGTCGATGCCGGTGTCCACGCCGCCCACGTCGGTGCCGGGGACCACGGTGTCGGTGGGCGCCACCTCGGGCGCGCACGGCTCGATCCAGAACACCTTGTGCTTCACGCCGCCGGGCGTGTCCGTGCTGAGCGTGACCTTGACGTGGTAGCCCTGCTTCGGGTGCGCGGTGAGGCCGCTGAGGTCGAGGTCGTCCATCGTGTAGGTGACGATCGCGTCGGGGTCGTTCGGGCCGCCGCCGGCCGCGTCGTCGCTGATGAGCACGTCGTTCTTCTGGCTGACGACGCCGGAGCCGGACGGCGCGTGGCCCGCGATGGTGATGTCGCCGGTCTGGCCCTCGTCGAAGCCGTAGAACTTCAACCGGAACCCGCAGCCGACGTGCGGCTCGTTGCCGAGGCCGTCGTCGAACGCGAGCCCGTCGACCTTGAACGTCCCGTTGTTGCCCGCGGGGTCGCCGTTGTCCGCGCCGCCCTGGGCACCCTGGCCGCCCTGCGCCGCCTTGGCCCCGCCGGAGCCGCGCGCGGCACCGTCCGAACGCGACTCGCCGCCCGACCCCGAACCCCCGCCGGAGCCCTTGCCGCCGTTGCCGCGGCCGTGGGCCTGGCCGGACTGGCCGGCACCCTTGCCGCCCTTCTTGCCGTCGCCGTCGTCGGCGACCGCGGGCGCGAACGACGCGCCGGTGAGCACGAGCGCGAACGCAGAGGCCGCCACGGCCCGCTGGGAGAGCCTGAACGAGTCCGACATCGCCGGGTGCCTTTCTCAGTGAGTCGGCGGGTGCCGACCGGTTGATCCCAAAAATCCCCGGCGAATCGGACACGCAAACAGGCTGCGCAGGACTCGTCACGCCCTGTGTCGAATCGGACATGCGAGATGACCCAGCTCTCGTCGAATCCCACCGAACCTCCCGCGCGCCCGGGGGCTCTTTCCCCGTGGACGAAGGAGCTGGTAACCGGTGACGGAGCGACAGGCATGACCGCTGAGCTGGTGCTCGGCGTCGATGCCGCGCGCGCCGACGTGGCCGAGGCCAGGGTCGTCCCGACCTCCCGCGAGGAGGGCTTCCGCGACCTCTACGCCGCCGAGTACGCCGGTCTGGCCGGCTACTGCACGGCCCTCACGGGCGACGTGCAGCTGGCGCGCGACATCACGCAGGAGGCGTTCGCCCGCCTGTTCGCCCGCTGGGTGGGGGTCCGCGAGCCCAAGGCGTACGTCTACTACGTCGCCACCAACCTCGCCCGCCGCCACTGGCGCCGCAGCAAGCGCGAGCGCGAGATCTACACGGAGATCGGCCACCGCCCGGTCGAGGACGCGCCGGTGCACGACCCCTGGCTGCGCGACCTGGTCGAGCGCCTCCCCGAGCGGCTCCGCGAGGCCGTGCTGCTCCACTACTACGCCGACCTGCCGGTCACGGAGGTCGCCACGCTGACGAAGCGCCCTGTTGGTACGGTCAAGCGGCGGCTGCACGAGGCGCGGCAACTGCTCGCGAAGGAGCTCGGGGGACACCGTGACTGACGTTCCGCGCCGGTCGTACCCGCTCGTCGTAGCACCCCCGGGGGGCTTCGAGGAGGCGGTGCGCCGTGGCCGGTCGCTGCGCCGCCGCCGCGCCGGTGGCGGCACGGGCGCCGCCCTGGTGCTGGTCGGCGCCCTGACCTACTCCCTCATGAACGGCCCCGGCGGCACGAGCGGCCTCCAGCCCGCCACCAACGTCCCGCGCAACGACCGCACCGACGCCATCGGCGCGCCGCAGACGACGACCTCGCCCGAGCCGACGGCGTCGCCCAGCGACGTCCGCCCCTCGTCCACCGCGTCGGCAGCCCCCGGCGGCTCGCCCGGGCCGACCGGCGGTCCGTACGTCCCCGGGCCGACGGGCGGCCCCTCGCAGCAGCCGCCGCGCCCCACCGACCCGCCGACGCGCGGCGCGCCCAACAACGACCCGCGGTACGCCAGGCGCTCGGCGGTCACGCAGGGCGAGCCGGCGACGTCGACGACGTACGCCGAGTGCATCTCGCCGGAGCAGACGACGCCGGCGCCGTGGTGCGCGACCGCCTGGGTGTCCGAGGACACCGGCAGCACCGGGTCGCCGAGGTACGAGCTCCAGTACAACCTCTGCCGCTCGGTCAACGCAGGAACGGGCACCGTGACGTACGGCTCGAAGCCGGAGAAGGCCGACTACGCCATCCGGCACGTCGCCACGAACGACACCGTCTTCACGTGGTCGGCGGGCCAGCCGCTCAAGGCGCTCGCGAACGCCACGGTCGACGCGGGCAACTGCGTCCAGTGGCGGACGACCTGGAACGGCCTCGACGACTTCGGCTACCTGCCGCCGACCGGCAACTACGTGCTCACCGCGCGTTCGACCGGTACGTCCGACGCGGCGCTGCCCGCGGCGACGTGGAGCTTCTCGATCAACCCGTAGCGCGGTCCGCCGCGGACTTCGCGACGAGCGGCGCCGCGGGCAGCGTGAACGTGAACGTCGACCCCTCGCCGAGCCTGCTCTCGACCCAGATCCGCCCGCCCATGGCCTCGACGAGGCGGCGGGCGATGTGCAGGCCGAGACCGGTGCCCTGGGCCTCGCGGGTCATGTGGTGCCCGAGCCGGTGGAACCGCTCGAACACCGCCTCCCGCTGGTCCTCGGGGATGCCGAAGCCGTGGTCGGAGACCGTGACGACGACGTGCTCGCCGTCGCGGACGACCCGGACCTCGATGGGCGTGCCCGCGGGCGAGTACTTGTCGGCGTTGGAGACGAGGTTGTTGATGACCTGCTCGACGCGGCCGGCGTCGGCCATCGCGGTGCCCGACAGCCCCGCGCGGACGTGCTCGACGGGCCGGTCGGTGACCTGACGGCGGAACTCCGCCAGCGACTTCTCGATGACCTCGTCGATGCCGACGGGAACGGTCTGCACGTTGAACTGGCCGCGGTCCATGGACGACACCGAGAGCACGTCCTCGATGAGCCGCTGGAGCCTGCCCGCCTGGTGCATGAGGCGTTCGTGGATCTCGCGGCGGTCGTCCTCGCTCGGGTTGAAGTCGGGGCGCAGCAGCGTCGAGACCCAGCCGCGCAGCGACGTGAGCGGCGTACGCAGCTCGTGGGAGACGGTGGCGAGGAACTCCTCCTTGGCCTGCGCGGCCTCGCGCAGCGCCGTGACGTCGCGGACGACGACGACGACCGTCTCGATGTCGCCGGAGGAGGCGCGGACGGCGGCGATGGACAGGTGCAGGTAGCGCTTGCCGCTCTCGTTGGACCCGATGGTCACCGACGCCTCGGCCTGCGCGGCGCCGCCGAGCTTGTCGCGTAGCCAGTCGGGCGACACGGGCGTGCCGTCGGAGTCCTCGCCGGCGTGGCCGAGCGTGAAGTTGGAGGCGAGCACCTTGTCGGCGGACAGGCCGGAGATGCGCGACATGGCGGGGTTCCACGACGTGATCCGGCCCCGGCTGTCGACCGAGAGGATGCCGTCGCTCGTGTTGTCGACGACCCGGCTCAGCTTGGTGCGCTCCTCGCGCATCTCCTCGTACAGGCGGGCGTTCTCGACCGAGGTGGCGAGCTGGTTGGCGAACGTCCGCAGCACCTGCAGGTCACGGGTGCGCATGCGGACGACGGCGCCGCTGAAGCCGATCCGCAGCGTGCCGAGGCAGCCGTCGGCGGTGGCGATGGGGACGACCATGCACTGCTCGAGGCCGAGCGCGGCGAGCTCGCGGCGCTGGGCGGTCGGCGCCTTGCGGCGCAGCACCTGGTACGGCTCCCGCTCCGAGTGGGCGCGGGGCCAGAACGTCGCCGCGTCCTCGACCGAACGCCCCTCGAGCAGCCGGGTCTCGTCGCCCTCGCTGCGCCACGTCGTGACGCGGCCCGTGGTCTCGTCGTCGAGCAGCATGAGCTCGACGAAGTCGGCCTTGAACAGCGCGGCGGCGCGTTCGAGGACGACATCCGCGATCTCCTGGCGGCGCAGCCGCGACAGGTCGCGCGAGGTGTCCTGAAGGACCTGCCACGTGTCGCGGTCCTCGCCGGCGCGCAGGTAGGCGCGGTACGCGGTGTAGGTCAGCAGCAGGAAGAACGGCAGCACGATGAGCGCGGCGGGCGAGGCCATGGCGACCATCGCGACGCCGACGCCGGCGATCGTGTTGCCGAGCCAGACGATGAGCTGGAGCAGCGCACCCTTGCGGAGGACGGTGCGCAGCGGGACGTTCTGCGAGAACGCCACCGCCATGCCGACCGTGACGCTGTTCCAGACGACGAAGACGAGCGTGGCGGCGCCGAGCGCGAGCCACGCCCGCGACGTGCTGAGGTCTGCGACGGTCTTGAACGTCACGTGGAACGCGGACAGCGTGTACCAGGCGAGGCCGGTGCCGACCGCCATGCCGGCGGCGTTGAACATCAGCTTGGTCGGCGAACGCCGCAGCATCGCCTGGGCGGCCGCGACGGCGCAGGTCGAGACGAGCACCAGCCAGCCCTCGGGGAGCATGACCAGGCCGAAGACGACGGCGAGCTCGGACCACGTGAACGAGTAGCGGCTCTGCCCGAACCGGATGTTCAGCAGCGCGACGTCGCCGATGAGGAAGAACGCGACCGCGAGGACGAACGGCCCGAGCTCGGGGCGTTCGCCCACGGTGATGACCGGCTGCAGCGCGTCGACCACGGCGACGACGCCGAGGAAGACCATGAGAACGAGAAGACGCCTCAGCCGGACCGGCATCGCCGGTCCGGCCGAGGCACTCTTCGCAGTGCTCATCCGTCAGTCGTCACTAGTCCCCGAGGAGGCTGGAGACGAAGGCGAGCTGGCGGGGTTCGCTGCGCTCGCCGTGGACGTGGTGACCAGCCTTGGGCCGGGCGCCGTAGAACGCGGTGAGGAAGACGTCGTCCGCCGCGTCGTACTCAGCGGACGTCCAGCTCGCGCCGGTCCACGAGGCACCGGTCCAGCTCGCGCCGGTCCACGACGCACCGGTCCACGACGCACCCGTCCACGAGGCACCCGTCCACGAGGCACCGGTCCAGGATGCACCCGTCCAGCTCGCGCCGGTCCACGAAGCACCCGTCCAGCTCGCGCCGGTCCACGAAGCGCCGGTCCACGAGGCACCGGTCCACGAGGCGCCGGTCCAGGACGCGCCGTTCCAGGGGCGGCAGTAGACGTCCATCTCGCCCTTGACCATGGTGTACGTGCCGTTCTGCTGGCAGTCCGCGTAGACGTTCTGCCCGCCGCGGCTGGCCTCGATGGAGCCGAGGCCCGAGCCGTACGCCGTCTGCACCGGGGCCGCGCTGACGTCGGCGTTCATCGCGCCGGCCAGCGAGACGCGGCCACGGCCCTGCGTGGAGGCGGGGACGCCGGAGATCGGCGAGGCCGTCGAGCGCAGGGCGTGCTTGACCTGGTCGGGCGTCCACTCGGGGTGCGCCTTGAGGATCAGCGCCGCCATGCCCGCGACCACCGCGGTCGACTCCGAGGTGCCGGAGCCCTTGATGTACGTCGGGGAGACCAGCGCCTTGGGGTTCTCCTTCTCGACCGTCGAGCCCTGCGAACGGGTCGTGACGAGCGAGCGCCCAGGGGCGACGACGTCGGGCTTGGTGAGCCCCTGCGCCGTCGGGCCGCGCGAGGACCAGCCGGGGATCGAGTCGTCCGACGTGGAGGTGTTGCCACCGTCGTTGTACGCGCCGACCGTCAGCACGACCGGGTCGTCGCCGGGCTTGGTGATCGTGCCGGCGTTCGGGCCGCTGTTGCCGGCCGCGACGACGACGACGATGCCGTACTCGCGCCACAGCCGCTCGACCGCGTAGTTGACCGGGTCGGTCGCCGGGTCGGCGGTGGAGGTCGTGCCCCAGGAGAGGTTGAGGACGCGGATGTTGAACTGGTTCTTGTACGCCGCGACCCAGTGCATGGCCTCGAGCATCGTCGAGACGTCGGCGGCGCCGTTGCGGCCCGCCACCTTCACGGAGACGAGCGTGGACCTCGGCGCGACGCCCGCGTAGGCGCCCTGGGCGTTGTTCGCGGAGTCCGCGCCGCTGCCGCCGACGATGCCCGCCATGACGGTGCCGTGGCCGTACGTGTCGATGTACGTGCCCTCGCCGGAGAGGTCGGGGCCGTGCACGAGGCGGCCGGCGAAGTCGTTGTGCGGGGAGACGCCGGTGTCGATGACGGCGACGCCGACACCCTCGCCGTGGTTGCCCACGGTCCAGGCGGTGCTGGCGCCGACGTTCTTGGCGTACGACGACGCGACGGTCGAGTCGTCGTAGATGTTGCCCGCGAACTGGACGCGGCTGTTCTCACTGACCTCGCGGACGCCGGGGTTCGCGCGGAGCGCGGCGAGGGCGTCGGCCGGGACGTGAGCGGCGAAGCCGTTCACGACCGGCAGCTCCTTGTCCACGACACCGCCGGCGGCGGTGATCGCTGCGGCGACAGCCGCCTCGGAGCCGGCACGGGCCTGGACGATGACGTCGTGCATCGTCGAAGCCCCGAGCCGGCTCGAGGTCTGACCTGCCGTCCACGTGGTGCCCCGTGCCAGCGCGACGCCGGAGGCGCTCGCGGCGGGGGCGACGACGCTCGCGAGGCCCGCGCCGAGCGCGAGCCAGCGAAGCCGCCGGGTGGAGCGAGCGAGTGTCATAGGTGAATCTCCCGTCACGCAGTGGTCATCTGCGATCGCCCTGTGTGAGGAGCGGTACCCAAACGTCATGACGCTCCTCGCTGGTTGTGGTCTTACGAATACTCGGGGTGACGGCCGTCGCTGTCCCTAGCACGTTGTGACCAATTGCTGACGGGCTGTAAGTCCTGGACCCCCACCTGGATCCGGACAAATGCCGACTTGGATCACACGATCAGGACGACGCGGGCGCCTTGAGGTCGGCCGCGGCCTCCGGCTCGACGCCCGCCAGGACCGGCGCCGGACGCCGTCCGCGCTCGTCCCGCCAGACACGGAACGCAGCCACCGACGCCGCCAGCCAGGCCACGCCGAGCACGATCCCGCCGACGACGTCGGACAGGAAGTGCACCCCGAGGGCCAGACGCGTGGCCGCGATGGAGAGCACGAGGAGGACGTACGCCCCGATGACCCAGCGGCGCCGCCGCCGCGGCACGACAGGGAGGAACGCGAGCAGCAGCGCGCCGTACACCACGGTCGAGGACATCGCGTGACCGGAGGGGAACGACTTGCCGAGGGCGTGGGCGATCTTGTCCTCGAACTCCGGGCGCGGCCGGTTGACGAGGATCTTCACCGCGGTGTCCACGAGGCCGCCGACGATCGAGGTCGTGACGATGAACAGCGCCAGCCGGATCCGGTCGTGCCGCAGGACGTACAGCGCCCCGATGCCGGCGAAGACCGTCAGGACCGGCGGCTTGCCGATGTCGCTGATGCGCTTGACGACCCACACGAACCAGTCGGGCTGGCGGACCACCCACCCGTGGATGGCCTCGGCGACGCCCTTGTCGACCTCGAGCAGCGGGCCGTTGCGCACGACCTGGTCCGTGAGCAGCCCGAACGGCACCGCGACGAGGACCAACGCCAGCGCGAACAGCGTCACGCGCAGGCCGTACCGCTCCGCGGGGTCGAACCGCTTGCGGACGTAGGTGGGCAGCCAGGTCCCGTGCACGGGACCAGTTTGCCCAGCGCGGGCGTGGAGCACACCCGTGCCATGGCGACGGACACCCGCCGGGCGCGGACAGGGCGCGTCCTGCTCGCGCTGGCGGTCGTCCGGGCCCTGGTCTCCCTCGCGGCGATCCCGCTCGCGGCGGCGCTGTGGCAGGACCATTTCGCGGTCCTCGTGCTGCTGCGTCCCACCAAGGAGGTGCTGCTCGCGGGCGGCTTCGCGGTGCGCAGGGACGAGGTCGCCGTGCTCATGCTCGCGGTCGCGGCCGTGCCGCTGCTCGTCTTCGGCGTCTGGCACTTCTTCGCCCTCGGGCGGCTCTACGGCGACGAGCTCGACTCGCTGCCGAAGTGGGCACGTCGCGTCCTGCCGCCCGAGCGGGTGAACGCCATGTGCGCGGTGCTCACCAAGCGCGGCGCGCCGCTCGTCGTGCTCGGGCGGCTCGCGGCGTTCCCGTCGTCACTCGTCGCGGCCGCCGCGGGCGCCTCCGACATGCCTGTGCGGAAGTTCCTGCTCGCCGACGGGGCGGGCGCGGCGCTGTCGTTCGTCGTCGTCGTCGGCGCGGGCTACGCCCTCGGCGAGGCGTACGAGCACGCCGGCCCGTGGCTCACGGCCGTCGGCGTCGTGGCGCTGGCCGCGCTGGCGATCGTGTTCGGCCGCTGGCTGAAGAAGGTCTAGGGCGGGTCGCTGACGCCCGCGCCGTCGCGAGCGGCGATCAGGCCGGCGCCTCGCCTCCTTCAGTCCGCCGGGGGGACGAAGACCGTCAGCCTGCGGGGGCGCTTGCGCACCGTGAACTCCCTCGCCCCGTCGAACGTCTCCCCGTCGCGCGCCAGCCGCAGCGACTCGTCGCTGCGCACCGTGATCTCCGAGGCGAACCGCTGCTCGTAGACCCGGCTGCGCGCCAGCGTGCCGGTCAGGACCGCGAGCAGGAGGCGGGTCCGCGCGAACGGGTGCCCCGCGTGCACGACGCGGACGTCGAGCAGCCCGTCGTCGACCTCCGGCCGGTACGCCGGCGCGAAGCCCGCCGGCTCGTACCGGCAGTTGCCGACGAAGATCGCCCAGATCCGCTGCCGGCGGCCGTCGATCTCGACCTCGACCGGCTCGCGGCCGCGCAGCACGGTCGTCAGTGCCACGACGAGCGCCGGCCACTTGCCGATCCGGTCCTCGAGCCGTTCGCGGGCGTCGACGAGCTCGGCGTACGACCCGAACGACGCCGTGTTGAGGAACGGCCGGCCGTCGATCTCCGCCACGTCCATCTCGACCGTGCACCCCGCCTCGACGCCGCGCGCCACGTCCTCCAGCGAGGAGACGCCGATGTCGCGGGCCAGGTGGTTGAGCGTGCCGCCGGGGAGGACCGCGAGCGGCTTGCCGGCGTCGTACGCCACCTCCGCCGCGGCGTTGACGCTGCCGTCCCCGCCCCGTACGCCGATCGCGACGGCGTGCCCCGCCGCGTGCTCCAGCGTCTTGGTCAGCTGGTCGGGCTCGTCGAGCGCGATGACCTCGGCCTGGGGCAGCGCGTCACGGATGTCCGCGGCGATGTCGTCGGCCACGGCGCTGTCGGGCCCCGCGGCGGCGTTGACGACGATCGTCACTCCTTTTCCCTGCGGCGCTGGCGTGGTCTTGGTGGGGGTGAGGCGTTCGCGGACGAGCGTGGGGTCGACGGGGGCGAGCGGCCACCACCAGCGGGTGGCGTAGGCGAGCCCGGCCCCGAGCGCCCACCCGGCCAGCACGTCGCCCGGGTAGTGGACGCCGGTGTGCACGCGCGAGTAGCCCACCGCCGCGGCCGCGGCGCCGAGCGGCAGGCCCATCTTCGGCATCTCGCTGGCGACGGCGACAGCGAACGCCGCCGCGCTCGCGCTGTGCCCGCTCGGGAAGCTGCCGCTCACCGGGTGCCGGTGCGGCAGCCGCGCCACCTCGACCATGGTCAGGTAGTCGGGCCGCTTCCTGTTGAACAGCCGCTTGCCCACCTGGTTGGCCACCGCCGACGTGATCCCCAGCGCCATCACACCGCGCAGCGCCGCGCGGCGGCCCGGCCGGCCGCGCGTCGACAGTGCCGCCGCCGTCACGAACCACAGCTTCGAGTGGTCGGCGGCGTGCGTGAAGTGCGCCCACGCCCGGTCCACCGGCTCGGGGGACGGCGAGAGGGCGATGCGCTTGTAGAGCGCGAGGTCAGCCTCGTGCAGACGTTTCAGCATGCTCGCGGCGTGCCCGTTCTGGTCGTCGGCCAATCTCGTAGGGTGCTCTCGTGGAGCCGGTGGAGGCGCTGCGGCGGATCGCGTACCTGCTCGAACGCGCGCGCGAGCCGTCGTACCGCGTGCGCGCGTTCCGCCGCGCGGCCGGCACCATCGCCGCCCTGTCACCCGGCGAGCTGGCCGCGCGGATCGCCGCGGAGACGCTCACCGAGCTGCCCGGCATCGGCGACGTGACCGCGCGGGTCGTCGCCGAGGCGCACGCGGGTGAGACGCCCGTCTACCTGCGCAGGCTCGAGGCCATCGAGGACTCCCCCGTGCCCGAGGCCGCGGCGGCGCTGCGGGCGACGTTGCGCGGCGACTGCCACGTGCACTCGGACTGGTCCGACGGCGGCTCACCCATCCGCGAGATGGCGGAGGCGGCGCGCGGCCTCGGACACGAGTACATGGTGCTCACCGACCACTCCCCCAGGCTGACCATCGCGAACGGCCTCTCCCCCGAACGCCTACGCGAGCAGCTCGACGTCGTGGCTGCCTTGAACGACGAGCTGGCGCCGTTCCGGATCCTCACCGGCATCGAGTGCGACATCAACGAGGACGGCACCCTCGACCAGGAGGAGGACCTGCTCGAACGCCTCGACCTCGTCGTCGCCTCCGTGCACTCGAAGCTGCGTTCGGACAAGGACACGATGACGCGGCGGATGCTCATCGCCGTCGCCAACCCGCACACCGACGTCCTCGGCCACTGCACCGGGCGGATCGTCGTGGGGCGGGGGCGGCCGGAGTCGGAGTTCGACGCGGCGCTGGTCTTCGAGGCGTGCGCGGAGTTCGGCACCGCGGTCGAGGTCAACTCCCGCCCCGAACGCCTCGACCCCCCGAAACGGCTGTTACGCCTCGCCGTCGAGGCCGGCTGCAAGATCTCCATCGACACCGACGCCCACGCGCCGGGGCAGCTGGAGTGGCAGAGGCACGGCTGCGAGCGGGCCGCGCTCTGCGGCGTACCGGTGGAGTCGGTCATCAACGCCTGGTCCGCCGACGACCTCCTCGACTGGACCCGCACCAAGTAGCCCCCCGCCCCGCGGCCCGGCCGCCGCCCCCCGGCCCACCCCGGCCCGCCGGCCCAGCCCGGCCCGCCCGGCCAAAGGATCACCTGTGTCCCTCGCCACGCACGAGAACAGCTGATCGTCTCCGGGGTGGCCGGCTGCCTGCTGGTGAGTACGTGCGCACAGAGTCACCAGTCTCCGTGTGGCGCGGGAACGTACCCACCAGTAGGCGGAGCCCCGGGGCGACCTGGCTACCCGGGCGGGCGGAGGTCCTCGGCGACGGCGAGGTGGCCCATGCACTCGTTCTCGACGTAGTCGATGCCGGCCTCGTTGGCGACGGCGCGGGCCTCCTGCGAGGAGATCCCCTGCTGCAGCCAGACGGCGGGGATGCCGCGCGCGACGACCTCGCGCACGATGTCCGCCGCCTCCTCGGAAGGCCGGAACACCTCGACGACGTCGACGCCGTCGGGCAGGTCCGCGACGGACGCGACGGAGGGGACGGCCAGCACCTCGGGGTCGTTCGGGTTCACCGGGAGGATCCGCCAGCCGCGCTCCCGCAGGCGCGCGGGTATCCGGTGCGCCGCCTTGGCCGGGTCGTCGGAGGCGCCGACGACGGCGATGGTCGTGGCCTGCTGGAGGATCTCGCTGGGGGTCCGCATGGCGGGTGGCGTTCCCCGTGAAGGCGTTCCGACTCCACTAGCCTCGGTCGCATGACTCCGCCGCGCCTCGCGCGCTGGCAGCACCGCCGCGCCGGCCTCGTCGTCCTGACCGCCGTCGTGGTCGCGATCGGCGTGCTCTGGCTGCGGCCGGTGATGCCGGAGCCGTACTTCGCCATGCAGTTCGCATTCACGAACGCCCGCGCCACGACCGCGCTCGCGGGGTGGGCGGCCGAGCCCGGGCTCGACGCGAGCGTGGCGTTCCTCCAGCGCGACTACGCCTTCATGGCGCTCTACTGGCTGCCGTTGGTCTTCGGCGTCGGCATCGCCGCCGACCGCTACCGCGTGCGCGGCACCGCGATGACGTGGCTGCCGCTCGTCGCCTCCCTCTGCGACGCCGTCGAGAACGCGTTCACCCTCCGCCTGGTCTCCGACGGGCGCGACGGCACGATCGACGGCGCCTTCCTCGCCCCCGCCGCCTCGACCGCGGCGCTGGCCAAGTGGATGCTCATCGCCGCGGTCGTGGCGTACGTCGTGCGCTCCTGGTTCGTCCGTCGCGGCTAGGCCGCGTCGACCACCGCCTCGTAGAACCCTGCGTGGGCGCCGACCGGGCTGACGAACAGGTCCACGGCGCCGTACCTCGGGCTCGAGAAGCGGTACGTCCCCTGGCCGGGCCCGTTCCCGCGCACCCGGAACATCAGCCGGAACTTGCGGTCGTCCCCGCGCGCCGCGTTGCGGAGGTCCGCGACCTTGACCAGCTTGGCCCGGTACGTCACGCCGCCCGAGGCGAAGCTGAACGTCGCCCCGACGTGCGGCCGGAAGGCAGCCCGGCGCAGGGCTCCACCCTGTCCCGCGACGAACGAGAACGCCCGCTGCGCCCCGACGAGCGGTGTCGACGTCGCCGCGAGCACGAGAGCGGTCCGCAGCACCGAACGGCGTGACGGATGCGCCATGGAGACCACTCCTTCGATCAGGGACGCGGGGGGAAGACGCCCTGGAGGGCAATGCAGAAGTTCAGAACGAGGTACGGCATCATGTTGTTGTGCGGGAGCGAGCCGCCGGTGGGCGCGGCCGTCTGGAACGCCATCGGGGTCAGGTTGTTCGGCGGCGCGTACGCCGTCTGGCCCTTGGACCTGGCGATCTGCACCGTGGGCGTCGGCGTACTGACGTTCGCCGGCGTGCTCGACGCGTTGACGAGGTGCGTGTGGACCGGCATCTCCGACTCGAGCAGCGTGACGGTCGAGGAGCCGCCGGTCTCGCCCAGCGTGTGGTTGCTGAGCCCGGACCCCTGGCCGGTGTGCATGGGCGCGTTGCCCTGCATGTCCGGCAGCGCGAACGTCGACTTCCCGTCACCGCCGTAGAAGGTGCCGAGCAGCGAGAAGAGCGCCGTGTTCTGCGTGATGGGCATGAGCTGCCCGTTGCAGAACGCCCACCCGAGCGGCGGGAAGTTGAATCCGAAGATCCGGATCTCCGAGACGAAGGGCTCGACCATGACGGGCTCTCCTAGTTGGGGAACGGGAACTCGCCGAAGAGCGAGATGACGAAGTTGACGACGAGGTACGGCTGCTGGTTCGTGTGCGGCTGGCTGCCCCCCGTGGGCGACAGCATGGTGTTCGCCATCTGCACGTCAGCGGCGTCCTCGACGAAGAGCTGGATGCTCGTGCCCTGAGCCGGGACGTTGCCCGCCGGTCCCGTCTCGATGGCGAGCGCCGTCGTCGCAAGGAACGCGTGGTTGTGCACGGGGATCTGCTGCGTGGTCAGCGTCACCTCTTCGGTGCCGCCCATCTCGCCGAGCTGGAAGGCGTTCAGCTGCTGGTGCACCGGGTGGCGCCCCATCAGGTTGGGCAGGGCGAACGTCTCCTGCCCGTCACCGCCGTAGGTCGTGCCGATGAGCTGGAACAGGGTCTCGTTCTCGGAGATGGGGAGCAGCTGGCCGTTGCACAGCGCCCACCCGGCCGGCGCGTAGGTGCAGGCCATCATGCGGATCTCGCCGACGTATGGCTGGCTCATGTGTGCGTCCTCCTAGTTCTGAGCCGGGAAGACGCCCTGGAGGGCGATGACGAAGGTGAGCACCGTGTACGGCGCCATGTTGTTGTGCGCCTGCGACCCGCCGACGTTGGTGATCGTGTTCGGCGCGAGGCTGGCGAACGACGCCGGGTCGTTGTAGGCGTTCACGGTCGAGTTGGCGAACACGTTGCCGGTCGCGGCCACGGTCGTCGCGGCGTTCTGCGTGCCCTGCACGACGTGCGTGTGGGTCGGCATCTCGCTGGTCGTGATCGTGTGCGCCTGCTCACCGCCGGTCTGGCCCTGAGTGAACGCCTGATTCTGGAAGTGCATCGGGACCCTGCCCTGGAGGTTCGGCAGCGCGAAGTTCGTCTGCCCGTTCCCCCCGTACATCGTCCCGAGGAGCGCGAACAGCGCCTGGTTCTGGTTGATCGGCAGGAGGCTGCCGTTGCACATCGCCCACCCCTGGGGGGCGAAGTCGAACGACACCATCTTGATCTCCGCCATGAACGGATCTCCCATTACTGCTCCTCCTCGTAGGGTTCGTCGACAGCCGGTACCGCGGCCGCGTTCGTCGGGTGGTGCGCCGGGGCTACGGAGCCGCGCATGCGGCACCTCCGGCGAACCCAGGGCTCGACCCAACCACGGCGGCCGCGTCGGTGATCGTGTTCTGCAGAATCAGGAACGTCACGACGTCCGTCGTGCTAGTGGCGCCGCCGGCGTAGCCGGGGAGGCGGAACGTCGTGCCGGCCCGCAGGTTGCGGACGCGGACGTCCGCCGCCGCAACCGAGACCACGGTGTTGGTCTTGATGTCGGCGCACACCGCGGTCGTGTCACCGGTCAGCGTGCCGGAGTCGACCTGGATGCCCTGGAGCGCCAGCGGGTCGAGCAGGGTCACCGTGTTGCCGGTGATGGTGGCGTCCATCGACGAGCTGCCGTTGCCGGCCGCGACGAGGATGCCCTGCTCGGCGATCTGCGAGACGTTGTTGTTCGTGATCGCGACGCGGGTGGCGCCCGCGCCTTCCGCGTGGACCCAGATGCCGGAGGAGTTCTCCGAGTTGCCGTTGGTGACCGTCATGCCGCTGACCGAGCCGGCCAGCGCGCTGGCGCCGGTGCCGGTGCCGCCGGTGGCCTTGTAGACGTTCACCGGGGTGCCGCAGGTCGCGCAGCCGGTGACCGTGCCGCCGCTGAGCGCGAAGGCGTGGCCGCCGGTGGCGCTGGACACGATGTCGATGCCGGTGCCGTTCGTGTCGTACGTCCCGCCCGTGAGCGTCGACGTCGTCTTCGCGCTGGAGTTCGCGCGGACGGCGAGACCGATGGAGCGGTTGCGGAGGTACGAGCTGCCGGTCGCCGTGACGGTCATCGCCGCGCTGCCGTCGGCCTGGACGAGCAGGCCGTTGCCGCCGGTCGTCGTGCTGTTGTCACGGAACGTCGAGTCGGTGACGGTGAGGCTCGACGTGCCCGACGAGCCGAAGACGCGGGCGTTGTCGTTGGCCGAGCCGTGCACGGTCACCCTCGTCAGCGCCGACGAGCCGGACGGGTTCGCGAGCGAGACGCCGTGGACGCCGCTGCCCGAGATCGTCGAGTCCGTCACCGAGAGGCCCTTGACGGCGGTGCCGGCGATGCCCTCGGCGGCGGAGCCGCTGACGGTCATCCACGCCAGCGAGACGCCGTCGACGTTCGCCAGCGCGACGCCGGCTCCGGTCGAGCCGCTGATCGTGCCGCCGCTGCCGGCGGTCGAGCCGCCGGTCACCGACACCGAGCCTGGCGTCGTCGTGTTGACCGACGAGAGCCGGATGCCGTTCGGCGCCGACGTCGACGAGACGCTCGTCAGCGAGATCGTGCTGCCCTGCGACGACACGATGTCGACCGCGCGGGCGTTCACCGAGGTCACCGAGACCTCGCCGATCGTCAGGGCGTCGTCGGCCAGGCTCAGCAGGCCGGGGGTGCCGGACGGCGGCGTGAGGTTCAGGCCGCGCACGACGCTGCCGTCGGAGAGCGAGACGCCGCCCACGATCGTCGGGCGGGTGCCGTTGATCGCGGGACGCGGGGCCGTGCCGGCCGGCGGCGTGACGCCCATGACCGCGTCGAACGACGCGCCGGTGACGCCCTGGCCGACCAGCCAGCCGTTGGCGGCCTGGCTCAGGCTGCCCGTGACCGTGCCGCTCGAGACGAAGATCTTCTCGCCGGCGCCCGCCGCGGCCGAGGCCGCCGAGAGCGTCTTGAACGGGTCGCTCATCGTGCCTGTGCCCGGGCCGGGGACCGCGCCGTCGACGAACCAGATGACCGGGCCCTGGACCGTGACGGTGATCGTCGCGGGGGCGCTCGCCACGCCGGGCGCCGGATGTCCGGTGTCCTTGATCGTGTAGTTCAGCGTGAAGGTGCCGGTCGCGCCCGCGGGCGTGTCGAGGTCGAACGACCCGTCCGGGGAGATGTCGGTGACGACGCAGCCGGCGCAGGACGCGGGCGTGACCGTGTCCAGCGTGAACGCCGGCGTGTACGCCCCTCCGGCGTCGGCCGTGTCGCTCGCGCCGGCCAGCAGACCCGTCACGCGCACGCGCATGTTCGCCTGCGCGGTCGCGGTCTGGTTGGCCGCGGACGGCGCGTCGTTGACCGGCGTCACCGTGATGGTGAACGTCTCCGCGTCGGACGTGTCGTCGCCGCCGTTGGCGGTGCCGCCATCGTCATGCAGCACGACGGTGACGTTCGCGGTGCCGTACGCGTCGTCGGCAGGCTCGTAGGTCAGGGTGCCGCTCGGCGAGACCGCGGGCGCGGCCTGGAACAGCGCGGCGTAGTCGTTGGTGACCTGGAAGTCCAGCGTCTGGCCGGACTCGCTCGCGCCGCCCTTGCTGATCGCGGTCGCCCAGCCGGCGACCGACTGCGCGCCCGAGTCCTCGGCGACGGTCTGGTCGGCGCCGGGGGTGAACGACGGCGCGTCGTTGACGAACAGCACCGAGACGGAGATCGCGTCGGTGTCGGTGAGCGCTCCGCCGCTGCCGGTGTTGCCGAGGTCGGACGTCGTCATCGTCAGCGTCGTGGTGCCGCTGAAGCCGGGGTCCGGCGTCAGCGTCGCGCCGTCCAGCGCCGCCGCGACCGCCGTGACGGGGCCGGTCACGGTGACGTCGTCCGTGCCGTTGCCGGTTACGGTGACGCCGCTCGTCCCGACCGTCACCGACGCGTTCGGGACGGCGAGCGTCGTCTCGACGTCCGCTGCTCCGGAGTCGGCGTCGGCGACGGACAGCGCGCCGGGCGCGAAGACGTACGCCGTCTCCTCCTCGGTCGAGACCGAGGCGGGCGCGGTGTTGACGGGCGCGTCGTTGACCGCGGTCACCGTGATCGACACGGTCGCGGGCGAGCTCGACGCCTGGATGCCGTCGTGCGCGTCGTACGTGAACGAGTCGCTGCCCGCGTAGTCCGCGGCGGGCGCGTAGTCGAACGACCCGTCGGCGTTGAGCGTGAAGCTCGCCGCGTGGTCGGGTCCGTCGACGAGGACAGCCGTCATGGGCTGGCCCTCGGGGTCGGTGTCGTTGTCCAGCACGCCCGGAGCGGGCTCGGACAGTGAGCCGTCCTCCGCGACGGAGTACTCGTCGTCGTTCGCGACCGGCGGGGCGTTGATCGCCTCGTAGCCGTTCAGCGTCGTGACGGGCGAGGTCTGGTTGCCGGCGCTGCCGATGGTGGCGACGACGGTGAGGTTCTGGCCTGGCGTGTTGCGGACCTTCGCGTCGGTCCAGTTCGCGACGACGACGGGCGCGCTGTTCGCGGCGATCTGCCCGGACGAGAACACGCCGGACTCGGCGAGGAACGTTCCGGAGAGGCTCGAGAATCCCGCCGCCGGCGTCAGCGGAACGGTCGCGTGGTTGCGTCCGCAGATGACCATGGTGACCGTCGAACCGGTCAGCTCGTCCTTGTCGGAGGCGGGGCACGCGGAGCCGGTCGCGACAGCCGCGTCGGACACGACGGCGTCGAGCACCTCCCACGTGTACGCGGTCGTCTGGAGTCCGCCGTCGGCCGCGGTGAGCAGGCTCGGGTTGTCGAACTGGTTGGACTTGCTCACGACGACGTGCCAGGTCCCGACGCGGTTGACCGTGCCGGGCTGCGTCGTCGCGGTGACGACGAACTGCTTCGACTGCCCGGGCAGGATGTCGTCGGCCCCGGTCTCTCCGCTGCGGTACCGGCACCTCGGGTCGGCCTTCTGCGCGGACCAGCCGGTGGGCGCGGTGCCGCAGGAGGTGATCGACCAGCCGGTGGACGGCCGTTCGATCTCCACCGCGCCGAGCGTCGTCGTCGTCCCGGTGTTGGTCACCGTGAACGTGAACGCGGTGCCCGCGGTGTCGCCGAGGTACTGAGGCGAGTTCGAGATCGACGCCGTCGCGGCGAACTCGTCCGCGGCCTCGGCGGACACCGAGAGCGCGAGGGCGACTCCCAAGGCGGGCAGAGCCACCGTGGCGAGGACGAAGAGACGGCTGCGGAACGGGGCTGGCATGTCTCCCCCTTCGGTCGCATCGCGGGGCACGACGCGTGCAGTGGGCGACACTGGCCCTACTACGCCACCGTGTCAGCAGAATCCGCGAAGAAATCGGTCGGCGCGGGGAACTCGTGTCGGAGGTCCCTGCCGAGTTGCGGTCTTAAGACCCTTGCGCTCGCGCGGGGTGCAGCGGCGGTTGCTGCGCGTCATCCGTCGCGCGCGCTAGCATCCGCTGCTTGTGGACCTGACTGAGCTGACGATCGAGACGTTCCGGGACCGCGTCGGGCAGACGTTCACCGACGACGAGTCGGGTGCCGAGCTGACGCTGGAGGAGGTCGAGGACCTCACGCCCGTGGCGAAGAACGTGCCGGCGGACAGCCGTGCGCCGTTCTCCCTGGTGTTCACGGCACCGGGCGAAACCGTTGCGCCGCAAGGGATCCGGTCGCTGCGGCACGAGGAGCTCGGCGAGCTGCCGCTGTTCCTCGTACCGATCGCGCAGGACGCCGCCGGCGTGCGCTACCAGGCGATCTTCAGCTAGCAGGGTCTGCCGAGACGTCGCCACCCACGTGGGTCACCGGTGGGTATGGACGGTGGGCCGTGCTCACCGGTGAGTTCGGCCGTCCATACTCACCGCTCGGCGCACACCGGGCGAAGGGAAGCAACGCGTCACTCGACCAGGGAGGACGGGGCGCGCCGGCCTAGTAGGGCTTGGCGGAACGCCGCCGCGATCACGTGCGGTAACCGCGTCCCGGGGTCGGCTCCGCAACCGGGTTGCGGGCCGTGCGGGGAAAAGGCGCAAAGCGCACCCCGATCAAGGCCGTGGCGGCCACCTGGGACGCGTACGGTCACGTTCGGCCACCATCCAGGCCGTTTCGCCAAGCGCTACCAGGACGGCGGCGTCCACTCGAGCCGGTGGTAGACGCCCACGTCCTCGACGACGACGAAGCCGAGGCGCAGGTAGAGCTCGCGCGCGCGGTTGTTCTGCTCGACGTGGATCACGACCTTGCGCCCTGACGCGGCGGCCTCGGCGAGGATCTCGTCGAGCAGCTGCCCGCCGACTCCCCTGCCGCGGAACGACGGCAGCAGCGCGATGTCGATGACGCGGATCTCCTCGGCCAGCCGGGCGACGTAGAGCCGCCCGGCGTCCTCTCCGTCGACGACGATGACGTCGTACGCGGCGTCGGGGTAGATCTCCCAGTAGTACTTGCGCTGGGCGGCGTACTGCATCGCGATGAACGCGGCCTTCTGCTCGTCGGTCCATCCCGTGACCTCGAGCTCCTCCTCGCGCGTCGACCCGTAGACCGCGCGCGAGAAGGCCTCGTCGTCCGGGGTCTCCGGACGCAGCGCCACTTCCGTCATGGGCGCTGAGGGTAGATGCCGTTGATGCAGATGCAGTAGTTCAGTACCTGGTACGGCATGAGGTTGTTGTGTGGCGCGCTGCCGCCCGGGGCCTGCGAGACCGCCGCCCGGCCCATCTGGACGAGGCTGGCGGAGACGGGCGGCGCGTACGCCATGGCGCCCTTGGAACGCGCGATGGCGGTGTTCGCCGACGGCGTGGAGACGTTCGCCGGGGTGCTCGACGCCGACGCGGTGTGCGCGTGCTGCGGCGTCTCCTTGACCGTCAGCGTGACCGTGGGGACGCCACCGGTCTCGCCGACGTCGTAGGCGCTGAGGCCGGGCCCCTGGCCGGCGCTGAGCGGGGCGCGCCCGCCGCGGAAGTCGGGCAGCCCGAACGTCGTCGTCCCGTTGCCCCCGAAGTTGGTGCCGAGCAGCGAGAACAGCGCGGTGTGCTGCGAGATGGAGAGGAGGTCCCCGTTGCAGAACGCCCAGTCCCTGGGTGCGAAGTTGAACCCGTAGATGCGGACCTCGCCGATGAATGCTTCGGCCACGTCAGGCTCCTAGCTGTGGGGAGGGAAGATGCCCTGGTAGGCGATGATGTAGTTGACGGCCTGGAACGGGTGCCTGTTCTCGTGCGGCTGGTTGCCGCCGTCGAGGTAGGGCAGCAGCGCCGCGGCGTTGAACTGCTGGTCGAGGGCGTCCTCCACGAAGAGCTGCGCGCTGGTCGCCTGGGACGGCGTGTTGGCCGCGGGCCCGGTGTCCGTCGCCAGCGCCGTCGACGCGACGAACGCGTGCGAGTGCGCCGCGATCTGCGCCGTGGTCACCGTCACGCTCTCGACGCCGCCCATCAGCCCCTCGGGCATGTCCGGCTTGCGGCGGTGGATCGGGATCCGGCCGCGCAGGTCGGGCACCGCGAAGTTGGTGACCCCGTCGCCGCCGTAGTTGATCCCGATGAGGGCGAACAGCACGTCGTACTCCGGGATCGGGAGCAGCGCGCCGTCGCACTTGAGCCAGCCCACCGGGGCGAAGGTCCCGCAGAACATCTTGATCTCACCGATGTACGAATCCATGCGAGACCTCCTAGGAACGGGACGGGAAGATGCCGACGAGGGCGATGCAGAACGTGACGACGAGGTACGGCGCCATGTTCTCGTGAGGCTGGCCGCCCACCGTCGACACGGTCGCGGCCGCGACGGGCTGGTTGGGCGCTCCCTGGTAGAGGTTCACCGTCGAGTTGGCGAAGACGTTGCCGCCCGCGGAGATCGAGCTCGCGGCGTCCTTCGTCCCCTGCGCCACGTGCGTGTGCGGCACCGGCATCTCCTGGGGTGTCAGGGTGTGCTGCGCCTCGCCACCCACCTGGCCCATCGAGAAGCCCATGTGGTCGGCGTGGACCGCGGCGCGGGCGACGAGGTTGGGCAGGCCGAACGTCGTCGACCCGTTCCCTCCGAACGTCGTGCCCAGCAGCGAGAACAGCGCCTGGTTCCCCGCGATGGGGAGTATCTGCCCGTTGCACTCGGCCCACCCCTTGGGGGCGAAGCTGATCGCCATGAGCCTTACTTCACCGATGAAAGGTTCGACCATCGTGCGTCCCTTCCGTTGGCCGGGCGGGGGCGTCCGGACTGTTACGGAGCCGTGCAGGTGCTGGGCGCGCCGCCGGTGAACGTGCCGGCGCCGGCTGTGAACGACGCCGCCGTGGTACCAGGCGCCGGGTTGCGAGTCTGGAGGTAGGCCGGCACGTTGTTCGTCGCCGTGACGTAGTCCGGCAGGCGGAACGTCGTGTTCTGGGTAGACCGGACGCGGATGTCGGCGCCGTCCGGGTTCTGCGCGTCGTTCGTCGCGATGTTCGCGCACATCGCCGTCGTGTCACCGGTGACGGTGCCCGCCTCGGCGAAGATCGCGGCGAGGCCGCAGTCCGGGCAGGCCACCGCTTCGACCGTGTCCACCACGTTGTCGGTGATGGTGAGCTGGGCGTTCTGCGAGCCGCCGAGGGTGTTGCCGAACGACGCCTCGATGCCGTAGAGGCCGGAGTTCGCGACGACGTTGTTCGTCACCGCGAGGCGCGCCTCGCCGCCGCCCTCGCCGTGCAGCCAGATGCCCGACGCGATGCCCGAGTTGTTGTGCGTGATGTTCATCCCGGAGATCGTGCCGGCGAGGGCGTTGGTGCCGGTGCCGCTGCTGCTGCTGCCCTTGTAGACGTTGATGGCAGCGCCGCTCGCGGCACCACTGGTGACCGTGCCGTTCGAGACGGTGAACCCGAGGCCACCGGGGCCGTTGGACGCGATGTCCATGCCGACGCCGTTACCGGAGTACGTGCCGCCGCTGACGGTCGCGGTCATCTTCTGGCTCGACTCGCCGAAGATCAGCAGGCCCGAGGACCGGTTGTTGCTGATCGTGTTGCTCGTCGCGTTGAACGTCATCGCCGCCGAGCCGCCGAGCTGCGAGATCACCGCGACGCCGTTCGACCCCTCGGTCGCGTTGTTGTCGTGGATGTTCGAGTTGCTCAGCGTCAGCGTCGACGTGCCCGAGGAGTTCCGGACGAAGACGTTGTGCTCGCGGGAGCCCGACACGTCGAGCGTCGCCATCGTGGACGTCCCCAGCAGGTTCGTCATGTAGATGCCGCTGTGGTCGTTGGCGATGCTCGTGCCGTTGTTGACGATCACGGAGTTGTCGATCGCGAACGTCGTGAGGTTGTTCCCGTAGATGCCGTGCGCGGAGCCGCCGGTCACCCGCATCCGCGACAGCGACACGTTGGTGACGTTGTCGAGGTGGATGCCGTTGCCGCTCGAGGTGCTGATGATGCCGCCGCTGTCGGCCGTGCCGGTGCCCGTGATGGTGAACGAGCCTGCCGCCGACGTGTTGACCGTCGACAGGAAGACGCCGCTCGTCGCGCCGGTGGTCGTGACCCGCGTGAGGCTGATCGTGCCGCCGTGCGAGTTCTGGAGGTCGACACCGCGCGCGTTCGTCGTCGTGATCGACATGGTGTTGACGGTGACACCGTCGGCACCGGAGCCGACCAGGCCCGGCGTGCCGCTGCCCGGGGTGAGGTTGAAGCCGCGGGCGACGGAGTTGTCGCCGAGGGTCACCGAGCCGGTCAGCGTGCGCTGCGGCGCACCGGGGTTGGACGGTCGCGCGATGGTGCCCGCCGGTGGCGTGATGCCCATGACCGAGTCGAAGTTGGCCTGCGTGATGGTGTCCGAGATCAGCCAGCTGTTGGTCTGGAGCACGACGTTGCCGGTGGAGTTGCCGTCCTCGACGTGGATGCGCTGGTTGGTGCTGGTGCCCATCGCCGTCGTGGCGCTCGACAGGTTCTGGAACGGCTCGCTGAGCCGGCCGGTGCCGACGGTCGCGGCGTCCTCGTCCACGAACCAGACGACCGGGCCGTTGACGGTGAACGTGATCGTCTGTGCCGCGCTGGTGGCGCCCGGAGCCGGGAAGCCGTTGTCCACCACCGTGTAGGTCGCGGTGTACGTGCCCGTGCCGCCGGCCGGCGGGTCGAAGTCGAACGTGCCGTTCGCGTTGTTGACGTTGGAGATCGTGCAGCCGATGCAGCCGGCGCCGACCGTGACCGAGCCCAGGGTGAACGACGGCGTGTGCACGACGGGCGGCTGCGCGGTGCTGCCGCCGTTGACGTCGTTCGGGTCGGTCGCGCCGGTGAGCAGGCCGCCGAGCGAGATCTTCATGTTGGCCTGCACGGTGAACGCCTTGGCCGCCGCAACGGGCGCGTCGTTGACGGCGTTGACCGTGATGGTGAACGTCTGGACATCGCTCGTGTCGTCGCCGCCGTTGGCGGTGCCGCCGTTGTCGGAGATGAACACGCTGACGGTCGCGGTGCCGTACTTGTTGGCCGTCGAGGTGTAGGTCAGCGTGCCGGTCGGCGAGATCGCCGGCTGGCTGGCGAACAGCGCGTTGTTGTCGTTGGTGACGGTGAACGCGACGTCCTGCGCGGCCTCGTTCGCGGGACCCTCGCTGATCGCGGTGGCCCAGCCGGAGACCGACTGCGCGCCGGCGTCCTCGTTCAGGGTCTGGTCGGCGCCCTTGGTGAAGCTCGGGGCGTCGTTGACCGCGGTCACCGTGATGACGAACGTCTCGTTCGCCCCCGTGTCGTCGCCGCCGTTGGCGGTGCCGCCGTCGTCGGTGGCGACCGCGGTGACGGTGGCGCTGCCGTTGGCGTTGACCGCCGGCGTGTACGTGAGCGTTCCCGCGCTGTCGATGGCCGGCAGCGACGAGAACAACGCGTTGTTGGTCGTGCCGGTCACCGTGACCGTCACGGTCTGCGCGGACTCGTCGGCCGGGCCGGCGCTGGTGGAGTTGACGAAGCCGTTGACGGTCTGCGCGCCCGCGTCCTCGAGGACGGTCTGGTCACCGTCGTCGGTGAACGACGGCTGGTCGTTGACCCCGTTGACCGTGATGGTGAACGTCTGGCTGTCGCTGGTGTCGTCGCCGCCGTTGGCGGTGCCGCCGTCGTCGGAGAGGTAGATCGTGACGGTGGCGGTTCCGACGGCGTCGGGTGCGGAGGTGTAGGAGAGCGTGCCGGTCGGGGTGACCCCCGGCTGAACGCTGAACAGGCTGTTGTTGTCGTTGCTCGTCGTGAACGAGAGCGTCTGCGCGGACTCGTCCGCCGGGCCCTTGCTGATCGCGGAGGCCCAGTTGGAGACCGACTGCGCGCCGGCGTCCTCGTTGAGCGTCTGGTCGGCGCCCTTCGTGAAGCTCGGGACGTCGTTGACCGCGGTGACCGTGATGTCGAACGTCTGCGTCGGGCTCTGGTTGTTGCCGCCGTTGGCGATGCCGCCGTCGTCCGTCGCCTGGACGGTGACGGTGGCGACGCCGTTCGCGTCGACCGCAGGGGTGTAGGTCAGGTCGCCGGTCGAGCTGACGGCGGGGAGCACGGAGAACAGCGCGTCGTTGTTCGTCGACGCGGCGAACGTGACGACCTGCGCGCTCTCGTTGGCGGGGCCGGCCGAGATGGCCGTGGCCCAGCCGGTGACCGTCTGGAGGCCGGAGTCCTCGTTGACCGTCTGGTCGGCGCCCTTCGTGAACGACGGCTGGTCGTTGACCGGGTCGACGGTGATGCTCGCCGTCGCGGGCGCCGAGTCGATCGTGCCGTCGTTGACGGTGTAGGTGAACGAGTCGCTGCCGAAGAAGTTCGCGTTCGGCGTGTAGGTCACGCTGGCCGAGCAGAGGCTCGGGATGTTGCTGTCACAGCTGACGCTGCCGGGCACGGAGACGAGGCCGTTGGTGGCGGTGCCCGCGGTGAACGTCAGCGCGTCACCGTCGGCGTCGTGGCCGGTGAGCGTGACGACGATGCCGCTGCCGTCCTCGTTTCCGGAGCCACTGGTGGCGTCAGCCGTCGGCGTGTCGTTCGGCGGGACGACGGTGATGCTCACGGTCGCGGTGTCGGTCGCCGTGCCGTCGGTGACGTCGTACGTGAACGAGTCGGCGCCGAGGTAGCCGGAGTCGGGGTCGTAGCTGAACGAGCCGTCGGGGTTGAGCGTGACGGTGCCGTTCGCCGGGTCGCTCGCGTTGCCCGCGGTGAGCGCCTCGCCGTCGGCGTCGGTGTCGTTGGAGAGCACGCCGGGAGCCGTCACCGTGAGGTTCGAGTCCTGGATCGCCTGGAACGGGCCGTCGTCGTTGGCGACGGGCGCGTCGTTGGCGCCGTTGACGGTGATCGTCACGGTCTCGGTGTCGGTGCCGCCCTGGCTGTCGGTCACCGTGTACGTGAACGTGTCGGTCGCGGTCTCGGTGTCGTCGAGGTACTCGAACATGCCGTTCGGCGAGTACGTCACGTCGGTGCCGTTGTTGGTGACCATGCCGGACGTGCCCGTCGTGTCGACTGCCGTCACGGTCAGCGTCTGCCCCTCGGCGTCGGTGTCGTTGCCGAGGACGTTGACGGCCACGCCGGAGGAGTTCTCGCCGGCGCTCGCGGCGTCGGAGGCCGCGACGGGCGCGTCGTTGATGCCGTTGACGTCGATGGTGACCGTCGCGGTGTCGGTGGCGCCGTTGGAGTCGGTGACCGTGTAGGTGAACGTGTCGTCTTCGTCCTCGCCGTTCGCGAGGTCCTCGAACGCGCCGTTCGGGTTGTACGTCACGGTGCCGTCGTTGTTGTTCGTGACCTGGCCGGAGGTGCCGGTCGTGTCGATGCCCGTGATCGTCAGCGCGCCCTCGGCGTCGCTGTCGTTCGCGAGCACCGCGATCGGGCCGATCTGCGTCGCCTCGTCGGTGCTCGCCGTGTCGTCGACGGCCAGGGGCAGGTCGTTGACGCCGGTGACCGTCACGGTGACGGTCTCGGTGTCGGTGCCGCCCTGGCTGTCGGTCACGGTGTACGTGAACGTGTCCGTCGCGGTCTGGCCCGTCCCGAGGAACTCGAACTGGCCGTTGGGGTCGTAGGTCACGTCGGTGCCGTTGTTGGTGACCTGGCCCGTGGTGCCGGTCGTGTCGACGGCGGTCACGGTGAGCGTCTGCGACTCGGCGTCGGTGTCGTTGCCGAGGACGTTGACGGTCGCGCCGGTCGAGTCCTCGCCGATCGACGGCCCATCGGGGGCCGCGACGGGCGCGTCGTTGATGCCGTTGACGTCGATGGTGACGGTCGCTGTGTCCGTGACGTCGTTGCCGTCCTTGATGGTGTACGTGAACGTGTCGTCGCGGTCCTCGCCGTTCTCCAGGTCCTCGAAGGCGCCGTTCGGGTTGTACGTCACGGTGCCGTCGTTGTTGTTCGTGACCTGGCCGGCGGTGCCGGTCGTGTCGATGCTGAGGATCGTCACCGCGCCCTCGGCGTCGGTGTCGTTGGTGAGGACCGAGAGCGGCCCGATCTGCGTCGCCTCGTCCGTGCTGTACCCGTCGTCGACCGCGACCGGGCTGTCGTTGGCGCCCTGGATCGTGACGGTCACGGTCTCGGTGTCGGTGGCGCCCTGGCTGTCGGTCACGGTGTACGTGAACGTGTCCGTCGCGGTCTGGCCGGTCGTGAGGTACTCGAACTGGCCGTTCGGGTCGTACGTCACGTCGGTGCCGTTGTTGGTCACGGTGCCGGTCGTGCCGGCGACGTTGATGCCGGTGACGGTCAGCGTCTGCGACTCGGCGTCGGTGTCGTTGCCGAGGACGTCGACGACGGCGCCGGTCGAGTTCTCGCCGACCGACGGACCGTCGGGCGCCGCGACGGGCGCGTCGTTGATGCCGTTGACGTCGACCGTGACGGTCGCGGTGTCGGTGGCGCCGGTGCCGTCGGTGACGGTGTACGTGAACGTGTCGTCCGCGTCCTCACCGTTCTCGAGCTCTTCCCAGGCGCCGTTGGGGTTGTACGTCACGGTGCCGTCGTTGTTGTTGGTGACGGTGCCCGACGTCCCCGTCGTGTCGATGCTGGTGACGGTGAGCGCGCCCTCGGCGTCGCTGTCGTTGGTCAGCACGCTGACCATGACGGCCGACGCCTCGTCGGTGGTCGCGGCGTCGTCCACCGCGATCGGGGCGTCGTTGGAGCCCTGGATCGTGATGGTGACGGTCTCGGTGTCGGTGCCGCCCTGGCTGTCGGTCACGGTGTACGTGAACGTGTCGGTCGCGGTGTTGGTCGTGAGGTGCTCGAACTGGCCGTCGGGGTCGTACGTCACGTCGGTGCCGTTGTTGGTGACCGTGCCCGTCGTGCCGGTGGTGTCGATCGAGGTGACGGTCAGCGTCTGCGACTCGGCGTCGGTGTCGTTGCCGAGGACGTTGACGGTCGCACCGGTCGAGTCCTCGCCGACGGTCGCGGCGTCGGGGTCTGCCTCCGGCGCGTCGTTGATGCCGTTGACGTCGACCGTGACGGTCGCGGTGTCGGTCGCGCCCTGGCCGTCGGTGATCGTGTACGTGAACGTGTCGTTCTCGTCCTCACCGTTGCCCAGCTCTTCCCACGCGCCGTTGGGGTTGTACGTCACGGTGCCGTCGTTGTTGTTCGTGACGGTGCCCGCGGTGCCGGTCGTGTCGATGCTCGTGACGGTGAACGACGTCTCGTCGTCGCTGTCGTTGTTGTCCACGTCGATCAGGACGGAGCTCGCCTCGTCGGTGCTGGCGGGGTCGTCCACCGCGACCGGCGCGTCGTTGACGCCGGTGATCGTCACGGTGACCGTCTGCGTGTCGGTGCCGCCGTTGCCGTCGGAGACGGTGTACGTGAACGTGTCCGTCGCGGTCTGGCCGGTGCCGAGGCTCTCGAACTGGCCGTTCGGGTCGTACGTCACGTCGGTGCCGTTGTTGGTGACGGTGCCGGTCGTGCCGGTGGTGTCGACCGCGGAGACGACGAGGGCGTTGCCGTCGACGTCGCTGTCGTTGTCGAGGACGTCGACCGACGCCGAGGTGTCCTCGTCGGTCGACTTGGTGTCGTCGGTGCCGACCGGCGCGTCGTTGACCGGGTCGACCGTGATGGTCACCGTGACGACGGACGAGTCGGAGTGCGTGTCGTTGGCGGTGTACGTGAACGTGTCGACGCCGTGGAAGTCGGGGTCGGGGTCGTACGTGAACGACCCGTCCGCGGTGTTCAGCGTCAGCGTGCCGTTCGCCGGCTGCGTGAGGTTGGTGACCGACAGCGTGTCGCCCTCGGGATCGGAGTCGTTGGCGAGCACGCCGGTCAGGTTGTCCTTGACGAGCTGCGTGTCCTCGTCGACCGAGTAGGCGTCGGCGACGCCGACCGGCGGCTGGCTCTCGGCGCTGTAACCGGTGAACGACCGCAGCGGCGACGTGCGGTTGGCGGAGGCGCCGACGCCCGTGACGATCTTCTTGCCGGTGCCGAACACGTCGGTGATCGTCGTGTCCTTCCACTGCGCGAGGACGACGACGCCGCTGTTGCGCGAGACCGCGCCGGAGACGAACGTCCCCTTCGTCTTGATCATCGTGCCGGCGAGCGTCGAGTACGCCGCGGTCGGCGTCAGGCGGGTGTTGGCGCGGTTCTTGCCGCAGACGACGATCGTCTTGACCGAGCCGAGGATCGCGGTCTTGTCCGCGGGCGGGCAGGCGCTGCCGTGGGTGCGCACGGTGTCGCTCACGACCGCCGTGGTGAGCTCGAAGGTGTAGAGGCGCGTGGCGAGGCCGGCGCCGTACGGCGTCGCGGCCTTGAGCAGGCTGGTGTTGTCGAAGTGGTACGAGCGGCTGACGACGACGGACCACGTGCCGGTCCTGTTGGCGTCACCGGGCGCGGTGGTCGCCTTGACGGCGAACGTCTTGGCGTTGCCGGGCTTGATGTCGTCGGCGTACGTCGGCGCGCTCTTGTACCGGCACTTCGTCGACGACGCCGTCTTGGACCAGCCCGTCGGCGCGGTCGGGCAGCTCGTGATCGCCCAGCCGTTCGTCGGGCGGTTGATCTCGACGGCGCCGATGCCGTTGGTCGAGCCGGTGTTCTTCACCGTGAACGTATAGACGCTCCCGGCGGCATCACCGATGTAGTAGAGCTTCGGCGTGATCGACGCCTGCGCGGCGAACGCCGGAGGGTCGGCAGCCTCGGCGGCGGCGGTGAGGACACCGCCGAAGGCGAGCATGCCGAACGCCAGGAGCCATCTCGCGCGCGAACGTCCTCCGTCGGTAGACGAAGCGCGGCCGAGTGTGCGTCCGGACATGTCCTGGACCCCCTCAGGAGGAAGCCGCGACCCAGGAGGGCCGCAGTCCAGCCAGCATCGTCCGGGCGAGCCGCTCTGGGGAGCGGATCGGGCGAAAATTCCCGGAACTTGTGACTTAGGTCCCTAGGGGGCCAAGCACGAGGCCGGCGCCGCGGACGCTCCCGGATGGGCGCCGCGACACCGGCCTCGTGTCGTACGGGCTGCTAGCTGTAGCACCACACGGGGCGGGTGGTCGAGCCGTCGAGGTACTCCACGACCGTGAGCTTGCAGCCGCCGCAGCCCTTGCGCGGGTCGTCACAGGCCGACGCGGGCGTGGTGACGGCGAAGGTGGATGCGGCGAGCGCACCGGCGAGCAGCAGACGGGCAGTCAACTTCATGGGAGCTCCAGAGGGTGAGGGGACTGGGACACTGCTCCCCCTCCTTCGTGATCTCCCCGGGGTCTCCTGCCGCCCCGTTACGCCGCCTTGCGCCGCGACTTGCGCGGCCTCTTCACCACGGGCTCGGCGACCGCGTCGGCGGGACGGTTCAGCGCGATGACCTCGGTCAGCTCGGTGACGTCGACCCGCGAGTCCTTCGCCGGGTTGACGACGACCGGACCCGCGCGGCCGTCGGCGGCGCGCTCGCGGTAGCCGATGACGACGTCGCCGAGCCTGCGGAACCGCGCGACCAGCTGGCGGTACGTCACCGGGCCGGCGGGCACGTAGTCGGCGGCGTGGCGGATCGCGATCTCGCAGCCGCCGGCCGCGAGCAGCTCCTCGAAGACCTGCGCCAGCTCGGGGTTCTCGGACAGCTGCGCGAGGACGTAGCTCGTCAGCTTCTCGCTGACGACGAAGTCGTCGGCGGCGGTCACCGGCGCGAGCGCGACGTCGTCGACGTCGAGCAGCTCCGCGACGACCGTCGGCGCCGGCTGCCCGCTCCCCTGCCCGAAGATGTGCCGCAGCTCCAGCAGGCTGAGCAGCGTCCGCGCGTCTGCCTCGGCGACGGGCAGCTGGTGGTAGCAGAGGACGACGACGTGGTCGGGCCAGCGTTCGGCGACGAGCCTGCCGAGCAGCTCCTCGTCGGTCGTGTCGCCCTCGGTCACCCGGACGTCGAGCAGGTTGCGCGGACCGCCGCCGGGCGCGCCGCCGACGGCCGGGTCGCAGAGGACCGTGACCGACGCGCCCTCGACGGCGTACGCGTCGAGCTCGCTGAGCAGGTGCGGTCCCATGTCGTTCCAGCCGAGGACGAGGACGTGCTCGGCGCGCGGCGCCCGCGCCGAGGGGTCGATGCTCGGCACGTCCTCGATCGCGGGGTCGGTGTCGAAGACGACGGTGTCGTCGTCGCGCGAGATCGCGACGACCTGGTCGCCCTTCGCGAGGATCGTGTCCATGTCGGGCACCAGCCGTACCTGGCCGCCGGCGGAGCGGATGCCGATGACCGACGAGCGGCCGTACGCGAGCAGCACGTCGCCGAACGACGTCCCCGCCAGCCGGTCGTCGGTGCCGAAGTAGATCTCGTCGCCGTCGAAGTCGAGCAGCTCCTGGTAGACAGCCGAGAGCCCCGACTGCCGGCAGACCTGCGCGGTGATGCGCGCGATGATCTCGCTCGACACGACCGGCAGGACGCGGCCGGCGGTCGCGGTGCGCAGCGCCGAGGCGCGCTTGCTGTCGTGCACCTCGACGACGAGTGGCGCGGTCTCTGGCACCTGCGCCGACAGCAGCGCGAGCACCGCCTTCAACGTGTACGCGCCGCCAGGGTCGTCATCGGAGCCGAGGACGATGACGGCGCGCGCCGACTCGGGTCGGACGACCGCCAGCTCGGCGACGTTGTACGGCCGCCCGGTCCGGCAGACCACGCGAGTAGTAGAGCCCCTCGGGACCCAGAGGCGTACGGCCTGGTCCATCTCCTGCTTGTCCATGTCGGCGAGGATCACGACCGCGGCCGAGGCCTGATTGTCGTTGGCGATGGACAGCTCGGACAGGATCGTCGGCAGCTTCGTCGACCAGCCGAGGACGAGGGTGTGCCCCTGCTCGACGACGAGCGAGCGGCCGCGGCGCAGCTGCTCGAGCTTGCGGTCGATGCCGTTCGCCATCAGACCGATGAACGCCGTGACGACGAACAGCCCGCCCAGCGTCACCGTCAACGACACCGCGCGGAACGCCCACCCCTCGTCGCCGCCGCCTGTGCCCGCGTCCAGCGTCCGCTGCAGGCTGAGCCAGACGCCCTCGACGAAGCCGGCCCGCTCGCCCGTGTCGGGGTCGATGGTGATCCCGGCGATCTGCAGCACGACGCCCGCGAAGATGACGATGGCGAGCGACAGCAGGCCGAGCCACGCGGCGACGGTGGAGACACCGCGGGCCAGCGCGTTGTCGAGGGCGTAGCGGATGCGCGCCCAGAGGGGCACGGACTTGGGGGGCATCCGCCGACGCTAACCCAGCCCGTGCCCCCCAGGAGGCGAATCACACGACGGCGAGCGTCCCCTTCATGCCCGGGTGGATCGAGCAGTAGAAGCCGTACGTCCGCCCCGGCACGACGCGGTCCAGGCCTGTGACCTGGGTGACCTCGCCGATGCCGATCAACGGCGTGCGGAACAGCGGCGAGCCGTCCGGTGCCTTGTCGACGGCGACGACGTCGTGCTGCGGCAGGTCGTTGTTGACGAACGACAGCGGACCGCCGACGCGCGTCACCATCGCCGGCGTGACGTACGTCGTCGCGAAGCCGCCCGGGCCCGCCACGATCGCCGGGCCGACGCCGTCCACCCCGGGCAGCGGCGGGAGCGGCGGCACAGTCGTCTCGCCCGCGCCGGGGCGGAACGCCACGACGAAGCCGTTCGCGAGACCGGTGATGCCGGTGGCGGCGTAGACGGTGTTGCGCGCGACCGCGACGCCGCCCCACGACGCGGCCGGGTCGGCGCCCGTCTGCGAGCCCGCGACGATCGGCCGGTGCAGCAGCGGCGCGCCGGTGCGGGCGTCGTACGCGTCGAGGAAGCCCTTGAGGTCGACGGTGTAGACGATGCCGTTGGCGACCGTCACCGGCTCGCCCCAGTGCGCGCCGTCGGCGACCGGAGACACCCACCGCTGCATGCCCTTGGCGTCGATCGACCACAGGTAGCCCGCGGGCGTCACGGGGCCGTAGACGCTGGTGCCGTCGTGCGCCGTGGAGCCGACGATGCCGCCGACGAGGCTCGGCGGGCCGACGACCGTCGTCCGCACCCGCTCCATCGTCACCGCGTCGAACACGTGGTAGATCCCCGACTTCTGGCCCGCGCCGACGAGCTTGCGGCCCGTCGCGTCGGTGAACAGGTTCGGCGACGCGCCGAAGTCGAGGTCGAGGTCGCTGCACGAGCCGATGCCCTGCGGGTAGTACGGCGGGTTGTTGCCGGTGAAGTCCACGCAGGGCAGCGCGGACGAGTCGACGTACTCGTCGATGTCGCCCTTGTACGACCCGACGATCTCGCCGAACGACGCGCTCGCCGGGTCGACGTCGACCTTCAGCACGGCGTTGGCGTGCGCGTGCTCGGCCTGCGGCTTGAACGGGTTGCCGGCGCCGACGTACGCGAGGTCGGTCGCCGTGTCGATGGCCGGCGTGGACCACACCGTCGCGCCGGCGTAGTCGTCGGCGGGCTGGTCGGGCGCGTGGATCGTCCACGTCTTCTTCACCAGCGCGCCGGTGGCCGCGTCGGTGAACGTGATCGAGCCCTGGAAGGCATACCGATCGGCCTCGTCGCCGAGCTCGGCCGAGCCGCCCGAGATGCCGAGGAAGACCACGCCCTTGTAGACGATCGGGCTGCCGTAGACGTCGGCGCCGTTCTGCGTGTCGAGCGGTGGCGTCGCCCATGCCTGCGCGCCGGTCGCCTGGTCGAACGCCACGAGGTACGGACGCCCGGTCCGCGACACGGCGGCGTACACCTTGCCGTCCGCGATGCCGACCGACGCGTTGACCCCGCCGCCGTCGGGCACCCGCGCCTTCCACACCAGCGCGCCGGTGTCGGCGTTCAGTGCGAACACCCAGCCGCGGTTGGAGCCGACGTAGAGGCAGCCGTCGGCGATGACCGGCGTACCCGTGAAGTCGCCGTCGCCACCGGCCGCCACCGACGAGAAGGTCCACGCAGGCCCGAGGGTCGGGACGTCCGCGTGCGCGATGGCCCGCTCGCGTTCCTGGTGGCGCGTGTTGGAGAGGTCCTTGCCGAAGCTGCGCCACTCCCCTCCCGTCACGCCGACCGGACCGCAGCCCGGCATCGGCGAGGGCACCGGCCCGATCGCGCCCGCCGTCGGCGGGACGACGAGCGAGCCCGCGAGGACGGCGAGCGCCGCCGCCCGCCTCACGACGTCACCTCGAACGCGCCGCGCATGAACGGGTGGATGCGGCAGAAGTACGTCACCACTTCGCCCGGCTGGTACGACGAGTCGATCTCGAGGTCCCAGATGTTGGAGTTCTTCGCCGCCGACACCGTGGGCACGCCGAAGCCGAGCTCGTTCGAGTCGAAGTCGATGTGCCTGCCGCTGCTCGTCGCGCCGTCCGCGACGGGGAACGCCGTCCCCGTCTGCCCGGTGCACGGCCACGCGCACGACGTCACCGAGTGGTAGACGTTCGCGAACGCGTCGGCGTTGGTGAACGTCAGCTGCGAGCCGCGCTTCACCGTCGGGATGCCGGTCATCGCGACGAGCGACAGGTCGCCCGGCGCGTAGAGGAAGCTCGCGATGTCGACGCGGTCGGTCTCGCTGCCGCGCTCGGCCTCCAGCGTGCCGCTGGGCCCGCCGAAGTTGTCGTTCTCCTTCAGGTGCCCGTGGGTCACCCAGCCGTTGTCGCAGAGCGTCGGCGTCGCGGCGAGCAGGCCGCCCGACGTGCAGCCGAGCGACGGGTCGCGGACGGTGTCCGCGGCGAACGGGTCGACGCCCGGCGCCGTCGGCTGGTCGGCCGGGGTGTCCGGCGAGATCCAGGCGAGCGTGATGCCCATGGCCTCGTACACCGACTGGATCGTGGTGTCGTACGTCGCGTTGCTGCGGAAGACGTCGCCCGGCTCGACGCGGACGCCCCAGTTGGGCAGTGCCGACACCGTCTGCGAGAAGTCCCACGACGTCGGCGGCCCTCCGGTCTGCGTGGGGTCGGTGCGGTCCCAGTAGAGCGCCTCGCTCGTGAAGATGCGGCGCGTCTGGCCGCCTCGCACGAGGTCCACCTCATTGGTCACACCGCCTGGGTGCAGGTGTCCTGCCATATGGACGAGCGTGCCGCCCTGGAAGTTCGAGATGCGTCCCACCGAGCCCCCGCGCGACGGCAGCCGCAGGTCGGTGCCCGGCTTGTTCGGCGGCGCGCCCTGGCCGGCGATGACGTCGCCGTACGGGTCGAACGCCGCGCAGTTCTGCTTCGGCCACGTGCAGGTGCCGTTGGTGCCGAAGCCGCGCTGCGCGTTGAACACCGGGTAGAAGCCCGGCCGCACGTCCAGCCAGATCGGGTACGCCGGCTTGATGCCGTACGCCGCCGCCGCGTCCTTGGCGACGTAGTCGACGTCCCAGCTGATGTACACCTCCGTCGGCTGCGGCACGGCGCTGTGGATCATGTACAGCAGCTCCCAGTCGTCGGTCGCCTTGACCGGCATCCCGAAGCCGCGCGGCAGCGAGAAGATCGTCTTCTCCTCGCCCGCGAAGACGAACGGCAGCCCCTCGCCGTACGAGTTCACCGACAGCCACACGCCGTGGTGCAGGTGCATCTCCTCGATCGGCGGCACCGTGCCGTCCGCGGCCTTGACGAGGTCCGGATCGAACCGCGTCATGAAGCCGTCGTAGCCGGGCTTGTGCACGACGACCGGCTCGAGGAGCACGTCGTTCTGGCCCGGGCGGACCGTGATGGGGCCGTAGACGTAGCGCAGCCGCTGGCAGGCGCCGGGGTAGCGCTCGTACTCCGGGCCCGCCCAGCCCTCGCGCTCGGCCCACTCGGCCTCGTGCACGTTGCCGGGCTCGGGCAGGCACGGGCGGGGCAGGATCGTGGTGAGGCTGTTGACCTCGGGTACGGGCGGCGCGGCGCTGACGACAGGCGCCCCGAGGGCGGCCAGGGCGAGCGCGAGCACGAAGGCGTTGCGGCGCATGGAATCTCCGGTTCGGTGTAGGGCCGATCCCGGCGGCTGGGCGCCGTTCACCTCTCTAACGGCGCCGCCCGCGTTCCCTCGCGGTCAGTCCTCGCTGACTTCGCGCAGCTTGCCGAGCCACTCGTCGTCGGCGTCGCGCGGCGGCGTCCAGCCCGCGTCGCGCGTCGCGACGTACGCCGCCAGCGCCGTCGTCACCGGCACCGACGCGACCAGCCCGATCGAGCCGACGAGGGTGCGGACGACCTCCTGCGCGATGACCTCGCTGGTCAGCGCCGCACCGACACCGACACCCGACACCGCGAAGAGCAGCAGCAGCGGCAGCGAGGCGCCGGCGTACGCGAGCACCAGCGTGTTGACGGTCGAGGCGATGTGGTCGCGGCCGATGCGCACGCCCGCGCCGTACAGCTCGCGCGGGGTCATGCCCGGGTTGGCGGCGCGCAGCTCCCAGATCGCCGACGCCTGCGTCACCGTGACGTCGTCGAGGACGCCGAGCGAGCCGATGACGATGCCCGCCAGCAGGAGTCCGTGGACGTCGACCTGCCCGTACGCCGCGCGGATGAAGCTGGCCTCCTCCGTCGCGATCCCCGTGAAGTCGCCGGCCGCCACGAACACCGCCGCGAGGACCCCCGTCAGCACCAGGCTGACCAGCGTGCCGAGGACCGCGACCGACGTCCGCACCGTGAACCCGTGCGCCAGGTAGACCGCGACGAACATGATCGCCGCCGCGCCCACCACCGCCACCGGCAGCGGGCTGGCGCCCTCGAGGAACGCCGGCAGCACGAACTTCACCAGCACGCCGAGACTGATCGCGAGGCCGGCCAGCGCGGCGAGCCCGCGCCAGCGGCCGAGCCCGACGACGGCGGCCGCGAAGAGCAGTGCCAGCACCAGCAGCGGCCGCCCGCGCTGCACGTCGACGACGCGGTAGCGCAGCTCCACCGGCGCGGACGGCTCGATGCCGAGGACGAGCTTCATGCCCTTCTTCAGCCGCAGCGAGCCGTCCTCGTTGCCGAGGACCAGGGGTACGACGCTCCTGTCCGGCCCCGACGTCAGCCGTACCTGCGCGCGGGTGCAGGCGAGCGGCTGGTCGGCGGGGCCGCCGGCCTCGTCGCAGGCCGCGGCCTCGGTCGACTCGACGGTGCCTCGTACGGTCTCCGTGGCGACGCCGAGGCCGTCCCTCGCCGCCGGTGCCTCGCCGGGCCAGAGCAGCACCAGGCCGAGCAGCGTGAGGACCGCGAACGGCGCCAGCGCGAACAGCAGCAGCCGGCGTACCCGCGGGCTCGACGCCGCCGGCGCGTGCCCGTGACCGTGACCCATCACGTCCTCTCGTCGCCGACCGTTCCGGTTCTACTACAGGGCTCCCGCGGCGCCGCCCAGCCCGGGCCGTCCGCTCGAGTGTTCCTTGAAGATCGCCACGCGTGAGACCGGCGCCCGGCCTGCAGAGCACGACCTGGTGGGGATCGGCCGATTCTCACCGTGGTACGGGTGGCCGCTCCGACCGTGCGTGGTCACATCCATGGTTGCAGGGAACACTCCCCCGACGTTTCGCCGTCGGAGCTAGAGCCACTCCGGTCGCGCGTCCAGCGTCGTGCGGTCGAGGCTCTCCAGCAGGTCGAGCTGCGGGCCGGTCTTCGGCAGCTCCCAGCGGAAGAAGTACCGCGCCGCCGCGCGCTTGCCGTCGTAGAACGCGCCGTTCTTCCCGTCCGCGGCGAGCGCCTGCTCCAGCCAGAGCCAGGCGACGACCGCGTGCCCGACGGCCTCCAGGTAGACGGTGGCGTTGGCGAGCGCGCCTTCGACGTCGCCCGGCGCCCAGAGCGCCGCCGTCACCGCGCCGATGCGCTCGGCTGTCGCGCGCAACGCCGTGGCGTACGCCGCGAGGTCTGTGACTCCCGCCGCTCGGTCGGCCGTCGCGGTCATCGCGCCGAGCAGCGCGACGAGCCCCGCGCCGCCGTTCATGACGGCCTTCCTGCCCAGCAGGTCCAGCGCCTGGATGCCGTGCGTACCCTCGTGGATCGGGTTCAGCCGGTTGTCGCGGTAGTGCTGCTCCACGTCGTACTCGCGCGTGTAGCCGTAGCCGCCATGGACCTGAATGGCGAGGCTGTTCGCCTCCAGGCACCACTGCGACGGCCACGACTTCGCGATCGGCGTCAGCGTGTCGAGGAGCAGGTGCGCGCGGTCGCGTTCGTCGGACGTCGCCGCGGTGCGCTCCTCGTCGAGCAGCCGGCCGCAGTAGAGCACCAGCGCCATGGCGCCCTCGACGTACGACTTCTGCGCCAGCAGCATGCGGCGTACGTCGGCGTGCTCGACGATCGGCACCTGCGGCACCGCCGGGTCCTTGCCGGTGACGGGCCTGCCCTGCGGGCGTTCCCTGGCGTACGCCAGCGACTTCAGGTAGCCCGTGTACCCCAGCGCCATCGCGCCCGCGCCGACGCCGACGCGGGCCTCGTTCATCATGTGGAACATGTAGCCGAGGCCCTGGTGCGGCTCCCCCACCAGCCAGCCGACGGCGCCGTCGCGCTCGCCGAAGTTCAGCATCGTGTTGACCGTGCCGCGGTAGCCCATCTTGTGGTTGAGGCCGGCGAGGACGACGTCGTTGCGCGTGCCGTCGGGCAGCACCTTCGGCACGACGAACAGGCTGATCCCCTTCACGCCGGGCGGGCCGCCGGGGATCTTCGCGAGGACGAGGTGGACGATGTTCTCGCTGAGGTCGTGCTCGCCCGCGGAGATCCACATCTTGCTGCCGACGATCCGGTACGTCCCGTCGTCGCGCGGCTCCGCGCGCGTCGTGATGTCGGTGAGCGACGAGCCGGCCTGCGGCTCGGAGAGGCACATGGTGCCGTACCAGCGGCCCTCGACCATCGGGCGTACGTACGTCTCGACCATCTCCGGGGAGCCGTGCGCGAGCAGCAGGTTGGCGTTGGCCAGGGTGAGGAACGGGTAGGCGGACGTGCCGACGTTCGCCGCCTGGAACCACGAGAAGCAGGCCGCCGCGACGACAGCGGGCAGCTGCAGCCCGCCGACGCTCGCGTCCATCGTGCTGCCGAGCAGCCCCGTCGCCGCGAACGCGTCGAGCGCCCGCTTGATCTCGGGGATGAGGTGCACGCGCTCGCCGTCGAACGACGGCTCGTTGGCGTCGCTCGTCTTGTTGTGCGGCGCGAACTGCTCGGTCGCCACCCGCTCCGACAGCTCGAGCACCGCGTCGAACGTCTCCCGCGAGTGCTCGGCGAAGCGCGACCGCTTGGTCAGCAGCTCGACGTCGAGCCACTCGTACAGCAGGAAGTCGAGGTCGCGGCGGGACAGCAGGGTGGACGGCATCCCGCCACGATACGAGCCGTCAGCCCGTCTGCGTCACCGTGCCGACCGGTGCCGGCAGAGGCCCGCCCTCCAGCACCGCCGCGATGCGCCGCGACTCGGACTCGGTGAACTCGCCGGAGATGTGCGCCGAGCCGCCGGGTATCGCCTCCTGGACCGTCGGCGCCGACTGGACGATGCCGTCGAGCACGATCGCGAGCTGCTTGCCGATGTACTTCGTCGTCAGCGCCTCCCATGCCGCGGCGTCGGTGAGCGTGACCTCGACGACCCACTCGCCGGTCGCCACCGCCCCTACCTGCGCCGTCGCGTTCGCCGACGCCACGGCGATCTCCTCGGCCGGCCCGAGGACGTACGTCGCGGCGCCGCCGAGCTCGCACGCCGTGATCTCCGCGGCGTCGTCGGCTCGTCTCGGGGACGGCGTCGCGCAGTCGGGTCCCGGTGGCCGTGTCTCGATGACGGGGCGGAACACGAGGCGGCCGGTCGCGGTCAGCGCCTCCTCCTCGTCCCCGGTCAGCCTGCGCGGCACCGTGAAGGTCGCGACACCGGGCTCGGTGACCGAGGTCACCGGTGCCGCGCCGAGCGCGCGGAGCCTCTCGCCGACGACCTTCGCGACGGCGTCCGTCCGAGCGGCGTCGGGCACCTCCACCCGTACCGTCACGGTGGCGGCGGGATCGCCGTCGCCGTCACCGTCGGACCCGCAGCCCGCCAGCAGCGCCACCGCGAGAACGGCGGCGCCCACCGCCCGCGTCACGACCGGTCCGGCGCCGCGCAGACCTCTTCGGTGATCCCGAGGCACCACTGCCGCGTCAGGCACTCCTCGACGCCCGTCATGCAGACGCCGACGCAGCTGTACCCGGACACGCCGCCGACGACGGAGCGCGCCTCCTCGGGCGAGAGCTCGGCCAGGACCTCGCGACGTACGGCCAGCTTCCTGCTCATGGCGGCGACCTTTCGGGCTGGGGGAACGGCATACTGCGTACCGAAGTGTCGCATTCACCCGAAAGGACCCCCTCATGAATGCCGTGAAGAAGCTGACGCTGAAGAAGGAGACGCTGACCGACCTGACGACCGTGGAGCTGCACGGTGTCGTCGGCGGCGCGGCGAGCGGGACGCCCTGCGACCTCAGGGACCGCATCGAGAGCGACTACACCTGCCTGATCAAGTGGCCCACCAAGGAGGGCTGCACGCCGGCGATGCCGGGCTGACGTAGCCCCGCCATGACGAGAACGGGGGAACGACCATGCCGCTGAACGCGTACGGCGTCGCGATCGGGACGTACGTGAGCTTCCACCGCGACCCGCCGGACGAGGTCGGGAAGTGGTACCACGGGCACATCCAGATCGCGACGCCGGCCGGTCAGTACACGTCCGCGATCGACGTCGATACCAAGACCGGGGTGGGCGTCGCGGTCAAGACGATCGCACCGCTCGACGCCGCGCTCTTCGCACCGGTGAGCGGGCTGGCGAACGGCTGGCACGCGCTGGCGTCGAACGCCACCTCCGGCGCGCTCGACTACGTCCGGAGCGAGCTGCTGCTGGACAAGTGCCCGCCGCCGGACTGGCGGTTCACGCCCGTGGCGCGGCTGCCCTGGTACCACGCGTGGTACGACGCGGTGTGGCAGCGGATCAGGCGGCTGCTCTGCCTGGCGTTCCGCAAGTTCCGAGGCTGGGCGAAGAGCAGCGGCGACGCGGCGCTCACGTCGTTGGAGCAGTCGCTCGTCGGATGCCGGCGCGTCTACATCTTCGGCGAGCACTACAAGAACGGGCTCGGCGTCCACGACGTGCACATGAACCAGGGTGACCCCGCCGGGTCGCAGTGGTGGGCGAGCAACGGCATCTGGCAGGACGGCGGCGTCGTCGTCCAGCGCGCCGACGGCACGCTCGCCGCCTGGCTCGTGAAGTTCAACTCGCAGTCGCTGAACACCGACAGCCAGGGCCACCCCGTCTGACGGTGCGGCGGAGCGCTACCGCGTGCAGCCGTGCGAGATGCAGGGGCGCAGGTTGCTCTCGCACTCGACGAGCTTGCTCGCGAGGTCCGTGGCGCAGCCACCGACCGGCGTCGTCGCGGCGTCGGCGCCGATGGCGAACGTCAGCTCGTCCGCGGCCAGCTCGGTCAGGGTCTCGCGCTCGAGGGTGAGCCGGCGGGTCGCGCGCATGAGGGGCCTCCGTGTCGTAGGTGTACGTCGCTCTTCGGCGGCATCGGGGGCGGCACCTGCCGGACGCGACGAAGGCCCGGCGCAGCGGCCGCCGGGCCTTCGTGCGTCCTGGCGCTATGCCGCCAACACCATCGCGTCGATGAACGACGTCATGTTCGCCACCCGCGTGTACACGCCGGGGTAGCCCGCCCGCGCGCAGCCGACGCCGAAGCTGGTGATGCCCGCGAGGATGAACTGGCCGGAGCCGTTACGGACCATCAGCGGGCCGCCGCTGTCGCCCTGGCAGGTGTCGGTGCCGCCCTGCGGGTAGCCGGCGCAGAGGTGCGAGTACGCGACGTACTGGACGCCGTACGACGCCGTGCAGCCGGCGTCGGAGACGATCGGCACGGTCGCCTCCTTGAGCGAGTTCGACCCCGAGCCGCCCTCGCTCGTGGCACCCCAGCCGATGACCGTCGCCGTGTCACCGGCCCCGAACCACGCCGCGTCCGACGGCGTCGCCCAGGGCAGCGGCGTCGCGCCGACCGCCGGACGCGTGAGCCTGATCGCCGCGATGTCGAACGTGTTGAGCCCGGCGTTCCACGCCGGGTGGATCACGAAGCCGGCCGCCGGGACCATGTCGCCGCCGGTGCCGTTCAGCGTGGTGCGGCCGACGAGGACGCCGGAGATCACCGGGGCGGGCACGCCGAGGATGCAGTGTGCCGCGGTGATGACGATGGTCGGGCGGACGAGCGTGCCGCCGCAGAACTGCCCGCTGGGGCTGCCGAAGTAGACGGCGGCCATCCACGGGTACTCGCCGGCGCTGGCGTTCGTGCCGCCGACGATGGCGTTGGAGGGGGTGGTCGGGACGGCGATCGCCAGCGCGGCGGTGATGCCGACCAGCGAGGACACGAATCTGTTGGGGAATCGCATGAACACTCCTGTAGGGATGGAATGGTTCATGGCAGTATGTCCGGTTATGCGGAATCTCGTACTGCGCAAGGAGTCCCTCACCGAGCTGACCGTCGACGAGCTGGGGCGAATCGTCGGCGCCGACTCGGTCACTCCCGCCCAGACGCGGGTCTACACCATCTGCACCGACCCGTTGAGCCTCGGCTGCCATTCCTGGCAGACCGAGCAGTGCTGAGCCGGAGCCCCACCGACAGGAGTCGGGCCGCGCGGTCTCGAACTGTCCGTGCCCGATCCCTACTCGGCTAGGAGTTCCCATGCGCTCCGCTCACCTCGTCGTCTCCGCCGCGGTCCTCGCCGGCGCGGCGCTCGCGTCACCCGCGTCGGCCCACGGCTCGTGCGACGTCATCCCCTGGAACCCCATCCACCAGGTCGACAACTCGATCAGCGGGCTCGGCGAGGCACAGTGCTTCCCCGAGACGCACAGCAACTGGGACATCACGACCTGCCTCCAGTACCGGCAGAACCCCGTGGGCGCGTACGAGACGATCGTCTGCAGGCACGAGTCGTCGACGGCGACCGCCAACGGCATCGGCGCGACGGCGACGACGCGGAATCTCGAGCAACGCTGCCGCACCGGCTGGTGGCGCACGGAGGTCACCGCCGTCATCGGCCAGCACGACGTCGTGCGGAACGAGAGCCCGGACACGCTGGTCATCTGCCGGATGGACATCTGAGGCGCAGCTTTCGCCTCGCACCCTTGCGCATCCCTACAGAGCCGGAGGACCACCCGTCATGCGTCGCCTCATCGTCCTCGCCGCCATCGCGGCGTCCATCGTCTCCGCGCCGTCGTACGCCTCGGCGGTCGGGAACTGCACCGGCCAGGTCGACACCAACTGCCGGGCGTGGATCTGCCAGGGCAACTGCTTCCAGCGTGACTGCGCCGTCTGGATCAACGTGGTCCCCGGCACGCCGCTGTGCCTCTCGCCCGTCACGTAGAAATCCGGCACGGACAAACACGAAGGCCCCGGCGAAGATCGCCGGGGCCTTCGAAGTAGCGAGGGTTCAGATGGGGCGGACGTTCTCCGCCTGCGGGCCCTTCTGGCCCTGCGTGACGTCGAACTCCACGCGCTGGTTCTCGTCCAGCGAGCGGTAGCCGTCAGCCGCGATGGCCGAGAAGTGCACGAAGACGTCGGCGCCGCCGCCGTCCTGCGCGATGAAACCGAAGCCCTTCTCGGCGTTGAACCACTTCACGGAGCCTTGCGTCATGCTGCGTCCTCCTAAGGACGATCCTGGCCCGCGCGATGCGGGCCTGGTGTTGCCGCCGTGGTCGCTCCTCGCGGCCGGTCAGGTACCGGAAACGACAAACGCCCGCGACCAACTCCGCGGGCGTTCAAGAACGTGCGAGGACATCGGTAAGCAACGTCGATGACCATAGCAGCCGAACATGCGGAGCGCTGACAGCGTCGTACGGGGACAGCCCGTACCGCGGAGGGCCGCTACGAAAAGATCGAGGCGATGAGCACGAACTTGCAGGACTCGGGGGTGCCGTCGAGGTCCTTGTCGGTGCAGATCCGGACGTAGTGGTCGACGATCTCCCACCGGCGCTCGGTGCAGTACGCGACCGACGAGCCGGTGACGGCGGCGAGCTGGCGGCAGCTCGGCTCCGCGCTGGCGGGAGAGGTGGGGACCGCGACGGCGGCGGCGGCGGCGGCGACGAGGGCAAGCTTGCGCATCGAGGGGTGGTCCTTCCGGAGGGGGTCGGAACGGGCGAACCAGACCATAGCGGAACGAGCCACACGCCTACAGGGGCCAAGCCATGCTCTCCTACCGGCTGAGTACCGCCCCGGGGAGGCAGCCCTAGGCGTCGTACACGTCGGCGAGCAGCCGCGGGCGCTCGATCACGGGCAGCACCACGCGGGTCCCGGCCTGGCCGCCGACGGTGACCGTGACCTGCGCGCCGTTGCCGTACGACGGGATCTTGTCCGGGTGGCTGGAGGCGATCACCAGGCGCAGGTGGTGCCCCCGCTTCAGCACGTGCGCCTGCACCATGCCGCGCAGCGAGATCGTCATCGCCTCGCCCAAGGGGACCGCCTTCGGCTTGGCGATGCCGTCGCGCAGCTCGGGCTGGACGGCGAACGCCGCCTGGCCGATCCGGTCGACGACGCTGCCGTTGACGTCGTAGAGCGTCGCGATGAGGTGAACGCGCGGCGCGGTGACCGCGGCGACCAGCCGCAGCGTCGGCACGCCGGCGATCAGCGTGTCCACCTTCACCGGCGGGGCGTCGAACGCGACGTTGCCGGTGGAGAACTCCGCGTTGTACCCGCGGCCGTCGGCGACGTACGACACCGTCGTCGCCTCGCCGGTGGCGCGGCTGGTGAGGTCCCCGCCGGGCGCCGTGTACAGCGCCAGCGAGCCGGTCCGCACCGGCCACGACGCGGGCTGCGCCACCTGCCCGTCGTTGAGGAACAGCTCGACCGCCGGCCCGGTCTGGACCCGGCGGCCGGACAGGTGCTTGTCGAACCACGCGTGCAGCGCGCGTACCCACTGGTCGTCGCGCGGCGGGTGGTTGTGCCCCCACTGGCCGAGCCAGATCTTGTCGCCCGGCCGGCGGCGCGCGGTGAACCAGTCCATGGTCGGCGTCCGTACGGAGCCGTCGTTGACGCCGTGGACCATGAACACCGGGATCTTCGCGGCCGTGGCCTTGGCCCGGAAGTCGCGCTCCCGGTGCCACGCGGTCTCCGCGCCCGAGGTGAACGCGTCGCCGTTGAGCGCGGCGTTCTGGGTCAGGCCGCACCCGGCGTTGCGCCCGGTCTCCACGGGCTGCTCGAGGTGCCGCTCGACGGAGAACGCGTCGTACGCGCCCGCCGGACCCAGCCACTGTGCGTTGTACGGAACGCCCTGCTGGAACTGGTGGTCGTACATCCGGCTCAGCCCGGCGATCGGGACGATCGTCGACAGGTGCGGCGGACGCTGCGCCGCCGCCAGGATCGGCGTGGAGCCGGGGTACGAGATCCCGATCATGCCGACCCGGCCGTTCGACCACGGCCGCTTCGCCAGCCACTCCACGACGGCGTACGCGTCCTTCTGGTCCAGCTTGCCCATGTGGTCGAGGCAGCCCTCGGACAGGCCCGTGCCGCGCAGGTCCGCGAACGCGACGGCGTACCCGCGCGGCGCGAAGTAGTTCACCAGGGAGTCGGTCTTCGGGAGGATGTTGTCGCCGTCGCGGTCCTCGCTGAGCGGGTTGGTGACCCCGTGGTACGGCGACAGCTTCAGGATGGTGCCGAACCGGCCCCGCACGTCCGGGTGCACGACCTCGATGTGCAGCTTCACCCCGTCGCTCATCGGCACCGCGAACTTCTCGCGGACGACGTCGTAGCGATCGGCGCTGAGCCCCTTCACGCGCGTGTAGTCGAACGACGTGCGCGGCTTCGCGTCGGCGGCGGGGGCGACCAGCGCGCCGACGGTGAGCAGGGCAGCGCAGGCGAGCCGCACGGAGCCGTACCGGGACACCGGACCTCCTCGGTGGTGGAGGCCCTACCTTCGACGCGGCGACGCCACGTCCTGTCGGGTGTCCCGGTAACGCGCCGACGCGGCGCGCGCTGCGCGTGACGGTTCCCGCTCTACGGCGGTCACCTGACCGGCGGCGGCACAACGGGACACTCCGACGTGGCCCCGCGGCTGTTCACCGGCTGAACGTCAGCGCGCCGTACTCCATGTCCGCGCTGCGTTCGCGGTTGGCGACAACGAGTCCGGCATCCCACCCGGGTGCGCGGCCCCCTGGCGGCGGAGCCAGCGAGTCCATGGGCAATCCGGCCGTCGCGAGCAGCCACGCGACGACGGAGTTGGAGTTCCACATCTCGCCCGCGCGCAGCTCGTCACGGCCCCACACCGGCGTCGGGACCGCCGGCACGATGTCGAGGAGACGTTCGGCGAGCGTGCCGTCCGCGACCCTGGCCGGGCCGCCGACCGCGGCCGCGAGGTCCGGGATCACGCCGTCGCGCCAGCACCGGATCTCGTAGCGGAACACGCGGAACCGCCCGGCAGTGCGCATCCCGACGGGCCCGCTCCCGACGACTCCACGATCGGCGCCGTTGTCGTCAGGGACGGGCGTCACCTCGATGACGTAGCGGGCGCCGCGCGCGTACACCTGAAGCGCCGAGTGGTAGAGGTCCGCCCTCGGTCGCCGCTGCGCGCGCGCGAGGACGGCTTCGTAGAGCCTGCCGTTGAACCGGACGACGCACGCGCCGGAGCCGAGCGGTATCCAGTACAGCTCGGCTCCGGGCGTCATCGCGGTCGCCTGCCTACCCACTACCGGGCAGTCGTCTCGAGCGCGCGGCGCTCGACCTCGAACTGGTGCCGGCGCACCGTCTCGTCGACCTGTCGGTAGCCGAACCACCAGTGCGCGAGCAGACCGACGCCCATGCCGGCGACCGGGAAGATCGCCCACGGGAACTCGTCCGCCACGGTGACGTTCAGCGTGATGACGAGCACCCAGACGAGCACCGTCACCACCGCGTGCACGACGACGCCGCGCCGTGCTTCGGACACGGCCGCCTCGCGCTCCGCGCGCTCGTACTGCTCCAACGAGATCGTGCTCATGGGACGCCTCCTCGAGATCTCGGTCGTCTACGCGACCTCAGGTCGAGCACACCGCAACGGCGGGCGCGGCAAGAGAGGCACAGGGCGTCAATCCGCGGGCACAACGACCCGTTGCGTCCGTACCGCTTCGTGAGATGGCGAACTCCAGCACGAGCCCGGTCATCGGGCACCTCCTCCGACGGACGTCAGCTCGCGACCCGACGCCCCGACCGCGGCAGGGCGGACGTGCGGCGGCAGCTCGGTGCCGTGCCTGATCGCCGCGAGGTGCATCAGCACGTGCCCGACGACCGGCGCGAGCACGCTTCCGGTGACGAGGTACGCGACGGTGAGCAGGCTGCAGGCCACGGTGATCGGCACGAGCATGCGGTTGCGGTACTCCCAGTAGCCCAGGTGGTGGACGACGATCACGAACGCGCTGGCGAGCAGCGCGGCCGTCCATCGCGTGACGCGCGCGGACGTTCCTTCCCAGCCGAGCGCCTCCGCGCCCTGCCACGCGACGAGCGCGGGCAGCGCCGAGAGCAGCACGCCCTCCGCGATGCCGTAGACGACGCCTTCCCAGCCGGCGGCGGCGACGCGCTGCCGGCGGGTCCGATGCAGCGTCGCGGGCATCCGGCGCATGGCCGTCGCCGTGACCGCGCCGACGACCAGGCCGCCGGCCAGGCCGCGGAGTGACCTCAGTGCGAGCAGGTCGCCGACGTCGCCGTCCACCGCGAGCACGTACGCGGTGGACACCGCGGCGGTCACCGCGACGAGCACGCCGACGTACGCGGACCGCCCGAGCCGGAGGCGGTTGGCGAAGAGCCACGACACCAGGAAGGCGGTCGCGGCCACCAGCACCGTCCACGCTGCCGCGCCGGCGGCGGTGGGTCCCTCGATCGACACGGGCATGACGACCATCTCCTCGGTCCGGGCCCCACACGCTCGCGCACCGTGCGGCCACCGAGCAGGGGCGAACGCCCTGTCTCGGCACGGTCGAACGGGTCGACCCTGGTCGCGCCAGGACTCCACGTCGTGTTCGGGCCGAAGGTCCGCTGATGGAGCTCGAGCACGCGACCGCGCTTCCTGTCATCGACGGCGCGACGAGCCTCGTCGGCCTCGTGACCGATCACGACATCGTCCACGCCGTCGCGCGCGGCATCGCCTGACGCGGTGGTGGCACGTCCCACTCGACCGCGCTGAAACGTCCCTCCCCGTAGGTGTACTCGCCCGCGGGCAGATGCCACACCGCGGCGCCGCCGGCCGGCACCGGGCGTCCGCCGATCTCGTCCCAGCCCGCGACGGGCGTGGTCCAGCGCGCGCGCACCGGACCTCCGGGCAACGCGGCCCAGCGGTCCTCGGTGCTGAACCCGACCGGCCGGCCCGCGGCATCGACCGACAGCCGCGCGGAGACCGTCAGGCCCGAGTCGGTGAACGTGACGTCGAACGCGTCCTCGCCGGCAGCCGCCCACTGCGTCGAAGGGCCGAGCAGCATGGACGGCGCCATGAGGACGCAGTCGTTGACGTACGTCACCAGCTCGCTGACGTCGTACTCCGGGCCGGTGCCGGCGGCGACCGTGACGAGGCCGAGCAGCGTGCCGTGCATCCGGCCGTGGCCGCGGAAGTACGTGTCGTGGCCGACCATCGGCACGACGCCCGCGACGTCGAGCCGCATGTGGAAGACCCGCGCGACGGGATCGGCGGCGTTGTACTGCCAGGCCTCGCACCGCATCCAGGGCTTGTCCGGCCCGAGCCGGAACCGGCCGGTGAACCGCGCGGTGAAAGAACGGTCGCGCGGGCGACCGACAACGCCCATGAACCGGAGGTAACGCCGTACGACCTCCGGGAGAGCCGCCACCTCGTCCTCGGTGACGACACCGCCGGTACCGGGGACGAGGTCGGGCAGCCCCAGCGAGGCCGCGGCGTCGCCGGCGGAGTGGCGTAGGTCGCGGCCCAGCAGCCGCGCGAACGTGCCCATGGTCAGCCCCCCGAGGGGCGGAGAGGGCGCGACGTGCCCACGCGGACCTCACGGTGCAACGAGATGGACATCGCGCAGCCTCTCCTCGACGTGGACCTCGGTGACGTGGACCGTCCGTCGTCGCGCGGTCTCGGCCAGCGCCGCGGCGAGCAACGGGACGACGGCGGAGCCCGTCGCGGCGTAGCCGCCGGCGAGCAGCAGAGCGGCAAGGGTGCCGCGCGGGGTGCGCCACGCGATCCGCGCGACGCCGGCCGCGCCGAGCGCGGCGGCGGCTCCCACGAGAACGTGGGCGCGCCAGGAGGTGACGAGGCCGCCGGCGGTCGCGGCCTGCCACAGGACGGTGGCGGGCAGCACGACGAACGCGCCGGTCTCCGCGACGGCGGCCGCCCCGCGCGGCACCCACCGGCCAGGCGTCCAGGCGCGGTCCGGCAGGACGTAGGCGCGCAGCACGACGCCGAGCGCGACACCGAGCGGGACGGCCACCCCCCACGTGTGCGAGAAGAACGTGACCGGCGGCGTGTCGGTCGTCAGCGCGTACGCGGCCCCCAGCGCGAACGCGAGCGCGACCGTGGCGCCGGTGTGGCGGCGGCGCCGGCCCCAGGCGCCGAAACCGAGGACCCCGCCGAGCGCGGCCGCGACGCTGAGGACTCCGACCCAGGCCATCGCCGTCGCCGGCTGGACGGGGAGCCGCGCCATCGGGAACGGCTCGCCGCGCGGCGTGTCCGGCATCCCCGGCAGCGTGCCTTCCGCGCGCTGCTTCACGCCGACGAGCATCCGCGGCAGCACGACCAGGTCGGCTACGTCGAGCGCGTACGACACGGGCGACGTCTTGCGCGCGTTCATGCGCGTGACCAGGCGGGTGCCGTCGCCGCGCGGCCGCAGCTCGAACGCGAACGACCACGCTCCCCCGTCCCCGCCGAGCACGAGCCGCGACGGCGCGACGAGCTCGCGGACGACCCACGGCTCGCCGGTGGGGAACGGCTTGACCGGATCGCCGACGGAGAGCCGTTGCCACGCGGGCTTGATCGCGGTGGCGTTGTGCACCGGGTCGCCCGCGAGCTGCTCGCCCCAGTCGTACGTGTAGAACCCGCCCTTGTCGACGCCGAGCTGGACGAGCCACGGCCATACGCGTTCCGGCGGCGCGTCGATCGTGATGGCCCGCGTCCATCGGGTGTCGGGGTCCGCGACCAGCACGTCGCCCGCGACGGGACCGTGCCGCTCCGCACCGGTCGACCCCCACTGCGCGACGGGGCGCTGGTACAGCACCGCGACAAACGCGACGAGGACAGCGACGACGACCGATGCCGCCAGGGCCCGCGAACGGCGAACGCCGGACATCAGAGCACCGGCACGGCCTGCCGGACCGTGAGCTCGTCGACGACGTCGACCACGCCGGGGACCCGCCACGTGACGCTCGCTACGACCCGCCGGTCGAGCTCGTCCGTGACCGAGCCCGTCAGCGTGACGACGCCGTCACGGACCCGGGCGCGAGCGGTGTTGCCCTCCGGCGTCCGGGTCGGGTCGGCGAGCGCCGACGTGACATCGGCGGCGATCGTCTCGTCCGGGCGGGCGTACGCGCCGAGGAGGTCCTGGCGCGTGACGACGCCGACGAGCAGCCCGGTGTCGTCGACGACAGGAGCTCGCTTGTGCCCTGCGCGGACGAGCATCCGGGCCGCGACGGCGATGTCCTGGTCGGGACGCAGCGTGTGCGGGCGGGTCGTCATCACGTCGCCGACGGTCCGGGCATGGGCCTTGCGCCACGACGCGTCGTCGCCGTCGACGAAGTCGACGAGGGCGAGCAGCGCCCGCCGCGGCGGCCCCGCGTAGCCCGCCTTCGCGAGCAGGTCCGCCTCGCTGACGATGCCGATGACCCGGCCCAGGTCGTCGAGCACGGGGAGGGCGCCGACGTCGTGGGCGACCATGAGGTCGACGGCCTCCTTGAACGTCGTGGCCGGTGTCGCCGAGACGACGCCGCGGCTCATCACGTCGCGGACCTTCATGGCGTACCTCGCTCGATGAAGTAGAGGACGGTGGCGCCGAAGGGGAACTCGCCGCGGATCTCGTGCGGCTCCCCGGCCGGCGTGTGGACGTACGAGCCCTCCTCGAGCAGGTGCTCGCCGACGGCGCACCAGCCGTGGAGGACGAACGCGTGGTGCGCCTCGTCCGGATGGACGTGCAGCGGGACCCTGGCGCCGCGGTCGAGCAGCAGCAGGACGGCGCGGGACGACGGCGACTCCCACAGCGTGCGGACCCGCGCGCCGTCGATGCCGTCGAGGTGGGCCCACGGCAGCGCGGCGACGTCCCGCGCCGGCTGGACGGCCGGCGCGGGAGCCCTGGTCAGCGTCACGGTCACCGCGCGCCCCACTTCTCCGCGAGGGGCAGCAGGACGTCGGCGAGCGTCGGCTCGCCTGCGTCGCGGAGCACGTAGCTCGCGCGGCGCATCGGGTGGCGCGTCGTGATGAGCCGCCCGAGGTCCATCGGCGTGCCGAGGACCACCGCGTCGCAGTCGACGCGGTCGATGGTCGCGGACAGCTCGGCGAGCTGCTCGGCGCCGTACCCCATGGCGGGCAGCACGGTGCCGATCGAGGGGAACTTCTCGAACGTCGCCGCGATCGTCCCGACGGCGTACGGCCGCGGGTCGACTAGGACAGCCCCGGCCGCGCGGGCCGCGACGGTGCCGGCGCCGTACGGCATCCCGCCGTGCGTGATCGTCGGACCGTCCTCGACGACGAGGACCCGCTTGCCGGCGAGGCTCGGGCCGTCGTCGAGCGTGACCGGTGACGCGGCGCGGACGACGATGGCGTTCGGGTTGACCGAGCGGACGTTGCGCTCGACCAGCGAGACCGACGCGGCGTCCGCCGAGTCGACCTTGTTGATGACGACCACGTCGGCCATGCGGACGTTGACCTCGCCGGGGTGGTATGCCAGCTCGTGACCGGGCCGGAGAGGGTCGGCCACGGTCACGAGCAGGTCTGGGGTGTAGAAGGAGAAGTCGTTGTTGCCGCCGTCCCAGATGACGACGTCGGCCTCGGCCTCGGCGGCGCGCAGGATCGCCTCGTAGTCGACGCCCGCGTACATCACCATCCCGAGCCGCACCGGCTCCTCGTACTCCTCGCGCTCCTCGACGGTCGGCTCGGACGCGTCGATGTCGTGCAGCGTCGCGAAGCGCTGGACGCGCATCCGCTCGAGGTCGCCGTACGGCATCGGGTGGCGTACCAACGCGACCTTCAGGCCGGCGTCGACCAGCAGCGAGCCGATGTGCCGCGACGTCTGGCTCTTGCCGCAGCCGGTGCGCGCCGCGACGACCGCGACCACGGGCTTGCTGCTGCGCAGCATCGAGGCGGCCGGCCCGACGAGGCGGAAGTCCGCGCCCGCGGCCATGACCAGCGAGGCCTTGTGCATCACGTCCGAGTGCGACAGGTCGGAGTAGGCGAGCACGACCTCGTCGACGGCCTCGGTGCGGATGATCTCCGCCAGCTCGGCCTCGGGGCGGATCGGGATGCCCTCGGGGTACGCCGCGCCGGCGAGTGACGCCGGGTACCTGCGGTCGTCGATCCCGGGGATCTGCGCCGCGGTGAACGCCACGACCCTCGACTCCGCGTCGTTCTTGAACACGGTGTTGAAGTCGTGGAAGTCACGCCCTCCGGCGCCCATGATCACGATCTTGCGCATGACGTCGTCCTCCTCAGGACCTGGTGGTGGTGAACTCGACGGGGCGAGACGGCTCGGGGACCGTCAGGTCGATGGCGCGCGGCGCCGCGAGGGAGGCACGCCACTTGATCCAGACGTAGACCGGAATGCCGGCGAGGAGCAGGACGATGCCCCACGCGACTGCCTGGTAGCCGGCGCCGACGATGGTCCAGACGGCGTAGGCGAAGGCGACGACCGCGACGGTGAGGTCGACGGCGAGCCGCTTCGCGCTGAACGCCGCGCGGTCCGTGGCGAGCAGCAGCATGTCCGCGCCGGCCGTGTAGGCGTACGGGATCAGCGTCGCCAGCGTGGCCAGCAGGATCATGTCCGTGAAGCGCGTGACCAGGCTTGCGTTGTAGTTGGTCAGCATGAGCAGCGTGATGAGCACGCTGGACACCGCGAGGCCGAAGGCCGGGGTGGCGTAGCGGTTCTTCGTCGCGAACCGCGCGGGGAACAGCTTGTCGCGCGCGGCGGCGAACGGGACCTGTCCCTGGATGAGGATCCAGCCGTTCAGGCAGCCGAACGTCGCGGCGATCGCGCCGAGGGCCACGATGTCCCCCCAGACCGAGCCCCACATCGCGGTGGCCGCGTCCGCGAACGGCGCGGTCGAGCTCGCCAGCGCGTCGGGCGGGATGACGCCCATGACGGCGACGGTGCCGAGGATGTAGACGAGGGCCGTGACGCCGGTGCCCCAGAGCGTGGCGCGCGGGATCGTGCGGCGGGCGTGCGCGACGTCCTCGGCGGGAACGGTCGCCGACTCGAGGCCGATGAACGCCCAGAGCGTCAGCGTGGCGGCGCCGGTGAGCGCGCCGACGGCGGAGTCGCCGCTGCTGTTGAACGCCGGGAAGTTGCCGGAGTCGAACCAGAACAGGCCGAGCAGCGCGATGGCGGCGAGCGGCAGGATCTTCAGCACGGTGGTGGCCGTCTGGACGATGCCCGCCTGCCTGATGCCGCGGCTGTTGACCCATGTCAGCAGCCAGATGGCGCCGCCGGCGGTGACCGCCTGCCAGACCTTCGACCCGTCGTTGCCGAAGACGTCGAAGAAGTGGCCGAGGTAGCCGACGAACGCGACCGCGATGGCGGCGTTGCCGACCCACGCGGCGATCCAGTAGCCCCACGCGGTCTGGAACCCGATGAAGTCGCCGAACGCCCTGCGGGTGTACTCGTACGGGCCACCGGTCCGCGGGTACGCGCGCCCGAGGTTCGCGAACACCATCGCGAGGAGGAACGACCCCAGCGCGGTGAAGACCCAGGCGAGGATGCTGATGCCGCCGAACGCGGCCAGCGACGCGGGCAGCAGGAAGATGCCCGATCCGATCATGTTGCCGACGACGAGCGCCGTCGCGCTCGGGGTGCCGAGCTTGGCACTGGTACTCATCACGCACCTCCGGTAGCCGTTGAGGTCACGCTCGCGTGGCTCGGCGGCGTCCAGCAGAGGCGGCCGTCACGACCGGTCAGGGCCGTCCGGCCCTGTCCTGACCGGCTTGCGGTGGTGTGTGCTGAACCCATGATCGTCGTGGGAGTCGACTTCTCGGACGGTTCGCTGGCGGCGGTGCGCTGGGCGCTCGCCGAGGCGGCTCGGTCGACCGAGCGCGTGGTCCTGCTGCACGCGGGGCCGCCGACGTCCGACCTGGTTGAGCACACGCCGCTGGTCGAGGGACGCCACGCCGAGCACCGCCAGCGGCTGCGCGCCCTCGCCCAGGACGTCGGCGGAGCCGCGGACGTCGCGGACGTGGACGGCCCGGCGGCGCAGGTGCTCGTCTCCGAGGCCAAGGACGCGCGGCTGCTCGTCGTCGGCCGCAGAGGCCTGTCCGCGCTGGAGTCGATCGTCGCCGGCTCCGTGTCGCACGAGGTGCTGCGGCACGCCCGATGCCCGGTCGTCGTCGTGCCGGCGAACGCGCCGGCGAGCCCGCCCGCCCGCGTCGTCGTCGGCGTGGACGACTCACGGAACTCCGCCGTCGCCGCGGACTGGGCCGCCGTCGAGGCAGTCGCGCACGGCGTACCGCTGCTGCTCGTGCACTCCGCCACCGTCGGGCTCGTGGAGGACGACGAGCGGAGCGCCGTCACCGCCGCCGAGGCTCGCCTCGCCGGCACCGTCGGCAAGGACCTGACGATCGAGCGCCTCGTCACCGAGGAGCCGGCAGGCGCCGCGCTGGTCGCGGCCGCGGGGCGCGACGACCTGCTCGTCGTCGGCACGCATGCCCGGGGTCCGATAGCGCGGCTGTTCGTCGGGTCGACGAGCACGTACTGCGTCGAGCACGCGATCTGCCCGGTCGCGGTCGTCCCCCTGCACGCGTAGCGCTCGGCGAAGCGAACGGGCTGGTCACCGGGCGTCACTGTCCGCGTCCCGTGCCGGTGCGATCCGCGCTTTCTCCCCGCACAGCCCGCAACCGGGAGCCTTGTCCATCCTGGCTCGCGCTGGGCCTGGATCGTGCTGGGCAGGAGCCCCTTCGGCGCTCGACCACCACCAGAACGGCGGTCGACCCCGGACGAGCGGCGCCCGCGCACCCGCGCCGGCCCGACCCTGCAGCCCAGCAGCCGGCCTCACGCGTAGTGATCTTCAAAGAACGACCGAGGCCGGCGCCCACCACGCCGTCAGGATGGACAAGGCTCCCGGTTGCGTACGTGACGGGCGGCGTCGTCACCGCGGGTGATCGCAACCGGTGCCTCGCCACGCTCTCCTGGGGCGGGGCCGGACCTCGGTGGTTGCGAGCATTCAGAGGGCGATGCCGCTGCTGCCGCTGATCGCGAACGCGACGACCCACCAGCGACTGAGAAGACCCGCTCAGCGCGCCGCGCCCGTGCGGATCCGGCGTGCCACGTCGGTGACGGCGACGAGGACGGCCGGGACGCCCGCCGCGAGCAGCCAGCCGACGGGCGGGAGCACGGCGAGGCCGAACGCCGAGCGCAACGGCGCCACGGCGAGGAGCACGCCCTGCAGCACGACCGAGCCGGCGACGGCGGCGAGCAGCAGGCGGTTGCGCGCCCAGCCCGGCTCGAACGCGCGCCGGCTTCCGCGGCTCACGTACGCGAGGACGAGGTGGCTCGGGACGAGCGTCGCGACGATCACCGTGCGCACCGCGTCCGGGGTCCAGCCCCAGCGGCGGGCGAGCGCGGCGGCGCCCAGGACGAGCGCGGCCACGAGCCCGGCCCTGGCTGTCACGGCGCGGATCGCGCGGCGCCCGAGGATCGTGTCGCCAGGGGCGCGCGGCGGCGCGTCGAGCGCGTCGCCGGGAGGGTCGTCGACGGCGAGCGCGAGCGCCGGCAGGCCGTCGGTGACGAGGTTGACCCAGAGCAGCTGGATCGGCAGCAGCGGGACCGCCAGCTCGGGAACGAGCAGCAGGCCGCCGGCGACGACGAGGATCTCGCTGAGGTTGCCGGTGACGAGGTACGCGACGGCGGTCGTGAGGTTCCTGTAGATGCGCCGGCCCTCGGCAACAGCGCGCACGATCGCACCGAGGTCGCCGTCCGTGACGACGAGCGCGGCGGCCTCGCGCGCGATGTCGGTGCCGCCCTCGCCCGCGATGGCGACGCCGACGTCGGCGTTGCGGAGCGCGGGGGCGTCGTTGACGCCGTCGCCCGTCATCGCGACGACGGCGCCCGCGGCGCGGTGCGCGCGGACGAGGTCGAGCTTGACCGAGGGGTCGACGCGCGCGACGACGTCGGCCGCGACGAGCGTCGCGTTGCGCCGCGCGGCCCCGCCGGTCAGGTCGGCGCCGGAGACGACGGTGTCGGCGCGCAGGCCCGCCTGGCGGGCGACGGCGGCGGCCGTCTCGGCGTGGTCGCCGGTGACGAGCACGACCCGCAGCCCGGCGCGCCGGCAGTCGGCGACAGCGGCGGCGGTGGACTCGCGCAACGGGTCGGCGAACGCCACGACGCCGAGCGGTCGCAGCTCGCCGGTGTCGAACGCGTCCGCGGGTCCGCCGGCCAGCGCGAGCACCCGGCGGCCGGCGCTGGCGAGCCGTGCCGCGGCGCCCTCGACGAGCGCGCGTTCCGGCCCGGGACGGCAGCGCGCGAGCACGACCTCCGGCGCGCCCTTCACCGACACGACGACGCCGTCCCGCGTCTCGTCCCAGGCGGCCTGGTACCGCGTCTCGCTGGAGAACGGGCGTTCGCGGACGCGCCTGCCGGCGGGCCGCTCCCCCGCCGCCGCCAGCAGCGCGGCGTCGACCGGGTCGCCGCCGTCGTCGGAGCAGCGCGCGGCCGCGGCCCACATCGCCTCCTCGGCGCCGGGCGGCGTCTCCCAGCCGACGACGGTGAGGTCGCCGGTCGTCAACGTCCCTGTCTTGTCGACGCACAGCACCGACGCCGCGCCGAGCGCTTCGAGCGACGCGAGCCTGCGGACGATCGCGCCGCCGCGCGCCATGCGCTGCGCACCGACCGCGAGCGCGGTCGTCACGATGGCGATCAGCCCCTCGGGGATCGCGGCCACGGCGAGCGCGGCACCCGCCAGCACGGCGTCGACCAGCGCCTCCTCGCCGTCCGCGCGGACGGCGGCGACGGGGACCAGCACGACGCCCACCGCGACGGCGACCAGGGCGAGCCGCCGGGCGAGCGAGCGCATCTCGCGTTCCAGAGGTGTCCTCGGCGCCGCCCCGAGCGACCCTCCGATGGTGCCGACCGCGGTCGCCGCACCGGTCGCGGTGACGGTGCCGGTGCCGCGTCCGCTCACGACCATCGTTCCGGCGAACGCCTCCGTGACGCGGTCGCCGTAGGGCAGGCCAGGCAGAGCGGCCCCTGCGCGCTTCGCGGCGGGGAACGCCTCCCCCGTGAGCGCCGCCTCCTCGACCGCGAGGTCGACGGCCTCGGTGAGGACCAGGTCGGCCGGCACCCGGTCGCCGGCGGCGAGCAGCACGACGTCGCCGGGAACGACACCCGCGGCGTCGATCACGACGGCCGCGCCGTCGCGCAGCACCCGCGCGTGCGGGGCGCTGAGGTCGCGCAAGGCGCGCACGGCACGGTCCGCCCGCCCTTCCTGCACCGTCTGGACGACGCCGTTGACGACGAGGATCGCGAGGATGGCGAGCCCCTCGGCACGGTCGCCGAGCACGGTGATGCTCGCCAGCGCCGCGGCGAGCAGGAGCACCGTCATCGGCTCGCGCCCGAGCCGGAGGATCCGCGTCAGGAGGGACGCGGCCGACGGGATGGGCAGCGTGTTCGGCCCGTGGGCCACGAGCCGCGCGGCGGCCTCGGCGGCCCCGAGACCGGACGCCGTCGCGACCGGCGTCGTCATGGCGATCCGAGGACGTCGTCGACGGGCCGGATCGGGGTCGGCGCCACGGGCGCGCCTACCCCGATCCGCGGGGCGAGCCTCTCGGTCATGGCGCGATCGTGGGCGCGCGCTCTCGCGCACGGCAGGGCCGGACGGCACGTTGCGGGAAGCCGTTCGTCCCGACTCCCGGGGTCCCGCCGAAGCCGGGACGTTGGGCCCCCGAGGTCGGTCCCTTCGCCACGGGTCGCCGCGTGGCCGCGCACCTAGCGTCGGTCTCGAGCGGGAGCAGATCGCACCCGCAAGAAGAAGGAGTGTCGATCATGACCCGCATCCGGACCATCGCAGCGACCGTGACACTGGGTGCCGCCGCGGCGTTCTTCGTCGCCGGCCCGTACATGGTCTACCGCGGCCTCGACGCCCGCGACCAGGTCGCGACGCACCTCAAGGCCGAGCACATCGTCACCCCCGAGGACGCGAGCAAGCCGAACGTCGCCGTCGTCGACGGCCCCACCGCGATGGTGCAGGCCGACATCATCCAGAAGCACGCGCTGGAGTCGACCAAGGGCAAGGCGTACGCGCAGATGGACCGTGAGGACCCGGCCCGCCAGACGGCGTTCAACGCCGCCGCTCTCCGCGGTGCCCTGATGAGCAGCGCGCTGGCCTGGGAGGTCGCGAACCTCGTCATCGGCCTCGGCGTCCTCGTCTTCGGTCTCGGCGTCATCCTCCTCGCCGTCGGCCTCGTCATCCGCAAGCCCGAGGAGACCGTCCTCATGGCGCCGGCGCCGGAGCGCGCGAAGGCGTACCAGAGCTGACCCCGACAGCCCGGGTCCTGGCACCGAACGGCGCCGGGACCCGGGCTCACCCGCGTGTGAAGGAGAGAGCCATGATCACCGTCGCGCTCGTCGACGACCACGAGATCGTCCGCCGCGGCGTCAGGGACCTGCTCTCGGCCGATCCCGACCTGGACGTGATCGCCGAAGCGGGCACGGTGGCCGAGGCCCTGGCCCGCATCCCCGCGCTGCGGCCCGACGTCGCACTGCTCGACGTCCGGCTGCCCGACGGCGACGGGGTGACCCTGTGCCGCGACCTCCGGTCCGCGATGCCCACCCTGCGGGTGCTGATGCTGACGTCGTTCGCCGACGACGACGCCCTCTACGACTCGATCCTCGCCGGTGCCGCCGGCTACGTCCTCAAGGTTCTCGACGGCGACGGACTGATCGAGGCTGTCCGCACCGTGGGCCGAGGCGGGTCGCTGATCGACCCCGCGGTCACCGGTCAGGTGCTCGACCGGCTGCGCCACCCGCCGCAGGAGGACAAGCGGCTCGCGTCGCTGACCGAGCAGGAACGCCGGGTGCTCGACCTCATGGCCGACGGGCTCACGAACCGGCAGATCGCCGCCGAGATGTTCCTCGCGGAGAAGACCGTGAAGAACTACGTCTCCGCGATCTTCGCCAAGCTCGGCCTCGAACGCCGCGCGCAGGCGGCCGTCTACGGCGCCTCGGTCCGCGACCGCGTGCACGCCTCGCTCGCGCGCTGAGCCGGGGCGAGCGGCCCGCCACCTGGGGCCGGACGGCCCTGTGCGCGCGCGGCGCACCGCCGCACGGTGGGGACAGGCAGGCAAATGCCGGCCGGAACGAGGAGGTCGATCCCCATGACACTCACCTGGCACGACGTCACCGCGCCCCTTCTGGCGCTGGCGGCCGGCGCGCTCGTCTGGGCAGATGCCGCCGGCTCGCCCGCGCCGGGTCTCGGCGGCACCCGGGTGCTCGGCGCGGCGGTGCTCGGACTCGGCATGGCGTCCTGCGCGGTCGGCGGTGGCGCGCCGGGCACCGCGAAGGGCTACCAGAGCTTCGTCGGGATCCTCGGCGGGCTGGCGTTCGTCCTCGGCATCGTCACGATCGCGACCGGCAGCGCCGGGATGCTGCAGTCCCTCGCGGGCCTGGTCGTCGGCATCGCCGTGATCTCGACGGTGCGCCGCGTCGTGCAGCCGCTGTGCGAGAAGCCGGCGGTGACGCAGCCGCGGGACGACCGCGAGCTGGTGGGCGGCCGGCGGTGACCGCCCTGCGGACGGAGGGCCTGACGAAGCGGTACCGCCGCACCGTCGCCGTCGACGGTCTCGACCTCGAGGCCGCCGGCGGCGAGGTGTTCGGGTTCGTCGGCGCCAACGGTGCCGGCAAGACCACGACGATCCGCATGCTCGTCGGGCTCGTCCGCCCGACGTCCGGGCGCGCCACGGTGCTCGGCCGCGACGTCACGTCCGCCGCCGTCCGGGCGGAGGTCGGCTACGTCCCCGGTGACCCTGGGCTCTACCCGCGGCTGACGGCGCGCGAGACGCTCGCCTACCTCGCGCGGCTCCGCGGCGGCGTGCCTGTCCGTGACGTCGAGGCGTTCGTCGACCGGCTCGGTCTCGACCCTACGCGGAGGGTCGGCGAGCTCTCACGGGGCAACCGGCAGAAGGTCGCGCTGGTGCAGGCGTTCATGCACCGGCCCCGCGTGCTGCTGCTCGACGAGCCGACGTCGGGGCTGGACCCGCTGGTGCAGCGGGAGTTCCGGCTGATGGTCCGCGAGGCGGCGGCGGACGGCGCTCTGGTGTTCCTGTCGTCGCACGACCTCGACGAGGTGCAACGCCTTGCCGACCGCGCCGCGGTGATCGCGCGGGGCCGGGTCGTCGCCGTCGAGGACGTACCCGAGCTCGAACGCCGCGCGCAGCGCCACGTGGAGGTCGTGTTCGCCGGCGACGTGCCCGCCGGCCTCCTCGCGGGCGTCCCCGGCGTCGGCGACGTGACGATCGACGGCCGCGTCGTGGGCTGCACGGTCGCCGGCCCGCCGGGCCCGCTCCTGCGTGCCCTCGGCGAGCTCGACGTCGTGTCGCTGACGAGCCGCGCGCCCGACCTGGAGGACGTGTTCCTCCGTGACTACCGGCAGGAGGACGAGCGTGTCCCGGCCTGACATCGCGCTGCGCGCGCTGAGCGACGCCCGCCGTGCCGTCGCCGCCTGGTCGGCCGCCGTCGCTCTGCTGGTGTCCGGGATGGTCGCGGCGTACCCCTCCGTGCGCGACCAAGCCGCCGACCTCACCCGGCTGCTCGACAGCTACCCCGACGCGCTCAAGGCGTTCATGGGGCTGTCCGGGATCGACTACGCGTCCGGGGCCGGCTACCTGCGCGCCGAGCTGTTCGGCTTCACCGTGCCGCTGCTGCTGCTCGTCCTCGCGATCGGGCGCGGCGCGTCGTCCGTCGCCGGGGAGGAGGACCGCGGCACGCTCGACCTGCTGCTCGCGACGCCCGTCCGGCGGCGGCGCGTCGTCGCCGAGAAGGCGGCGGGCGTGGTCGCCGTGGTCGCTCTGGTCGCGGGAGCGCTGTGGGCGGCGCTCGCGGCCTCGGCCGCGGGCTTCGGTCTCGGCGTCCCGCCTGTGCGGACCGCGGCGGCCGTGGGCGCGGCCGCCCTGCTCGCCGTCGTCTTCGGCATGGTGGCGCTCGCGGCCGGTGCCGTCACGGGACGGCGCGGGCTCGCCGTCGGGCTGGCGACCGCGCTGGCCACCGCGGCGTTCGTGCTGGAGTCGCTCGCCCGCATCATCGACGGCCTGCGGCCGTGGCGGTGGCTGTCGCCGTTCGCGTACTACCGCGACGCCGACCCGCTGGCGCGCGGCCTGCCGCCGAAGGAGACAGCGGTGCTCGTCGCGATCGCACTCGTCGCCGCCGTGGCCGGTGTCACCGGTTTCGCCCGGCGCGACGTCCGAGGGCGGTGAGGGTCCTCCGCCCTGGGTGGCAGGGGCCGTGCGCACCTGTCCGCCGCCCGTTCCCGGCGGAAGTGTCGGTCCCGACACGAACCGAACCGGGAGGTGGACGACGATGTCCGCAAGCTATCCGCTCCACGTCGAGGCACATCTCGACGCGCCGCTGTCCCGATGGCGCTGGCTGGTCAAGTGGCTGCTCGCCATCCCCCACTACGTCGTGCTGGCGTTCCTCTGGCTGGCGTTCACGATGCTCAGCGCGGTCGCCCTGGTCGCGATCGTGGCGACCGGCCGGTACCCGCGGCCGATCTTCGACTTCAACGTCGGCGTGCTGCGCTGGACGTGGCGCGTGCAGTACTACGCATACGGCGCGCTCGGCACCGACAGGTACCCGCCGTTCACCCTGGACGACGTACCTGACTATCCCGCGCGCCTGGACGTCGACTACCCCGAGCACCTGTCCCGCGGGCTGGCACTGGTGAAGTGGTGGCTGCTCGCCATCCCCCACTACCTCGTCGTCGGCGTCCTGGTCGGCGGCGGCTGGTTCCTCGCGCAGACCGACTGGTTCGGCGGTGGCCTCATCGGGCTGCTGGTGCTCGTCGCCGGCGTGGCGCTGGCGTTCACCGGCCGGTACCCGGAGCAGCTCTTCGACCTGGTGCTCGGGCTGAACCGCTGGGTGCTGCGCGTCGTCGCGTACGCCGGGCTGATGACCGACGAGTACCCGCCGTTCCGGCTGGACAGCGGAGGGGCCGACCCCGGGGGGACGATCACGGTCCCGCCCGCCGGTCCGCCGCCTTCGCCACCGGAGTCGCGCTGGGGCGCGGGCCGCATCGTCGCCGTCGTGGCCGGCGCGCTGCTGCTGATGACGTCGGCCGGGCTCGTGACCGCGGGCAGCGCCGCGCTGTGGGCCGACCGCGCGGGACGCGACTCCGCCGGGTACCTGACCAGCGACGACGAGCGCTTCACGACGGGGACGTACGCGGTCGTGAGCGACGCCGTCGAGCTGCACGGCGGCCGGGTGCCGCGCGCGCTGTTCGACCGGGTCCGCGTCCGCGTCCGGGCCTCGGAGGGGCGCCCGGTCTTCGTCGGCATCGCGCGCACGCGCGACGTCGACGCGTACCTCTCCGGGGTCGCGCGCCTGACCGTGGGCGACGGGGCCAGTACGCGGCGCACCACGGACGGCGGCGCTCCGGACGGCACGCCGGCGACGCGGTCGTTCTGGACGGTGTCGGCGAGCGGCCAGGGCACCCAGACGGTCGTCTGGCCGGTCGAGGACGGCACGTGGACGGTCGTCGCGATGAACCAGGACGGCAGCCGTGCCGTCGACGTCCGCGCGGACGTCGGGGTGCGCGCCCCCGACCTCGGCACCGTGGCGGCGGGCCTGCTGCTCGCCGGTCTCGTGGTGTTCGCGAGCGGGGCGGCGATCGTCGTGGTCGCCGCGCGCACGGCGCGCTGACCGCGCACACGAGAGCGCCCGCCGGGCCGGACCCGGCGGGCGCTCCCTCGTGCGTCAGGCGTTGTTCGTCAGGAGCACCTTCAGCGCGCCGGTCTCGCCGGCCGCGGCGAACGTGTCGTACGCGAGCATCGCCTCGTCGAGCCCGAACCGGTGCGTCGTGAACGGCGACGGGTCGAGCCTGCCCGCCTCGATGAGGCGGAGCAGCGTCGGCGTGCTGACCGTGTCGACCAGCCCCGTCGTGATCGTGACGTCCTTGATCCAGAGCTTCTCGAGGTGCAGGGACGCGGGTCCGCCGTGCACGCCGACGTTGGCGACGCGGCCGCCGGGACGTACCAGCTCGGTGCAGAGCTCGAACGTCGCGGCGATGCCGACCGCCTCGACGACGACGTCCGCGCCGAGCCCGCCCGTCAGCCGCATGACGGCGTCGGTCGCCTCCTCGGGCGAGAACGCGAGGTCGGCGCCGAACTCCAGCGCCTTGGCGCGCCGCGACTCGGCGGGCTCGACGACGACGATCCGCGCGGGCGAGTACAGCCTGCTGCCGAGGATGACCGACAGCCCGATCGGTCCGGCACCGACGACGACGACGGTGTCGCCGGGCGAGACGCCGCCGTTGCGGACGCCGACCTCGTAGCCGGTCGGCAGGATGTCCGACAGGTAGATGACCTGCTCGTCGGTGATCTCCGCGGGCAGCGCGTACGCCGACGTGTCGGCGAACGGCACCCGCGCGTACTCCGCCTGCAGGCCGTCGACCAGGTGACCGAAGATCCACCCGCCGCCGCCCTGGCACTGGCCGTACTGGCCCTTGCGGCAGTAGACGCAGCGCCCGCACGAGGTGATGCACGGCACGAGCATCCGATCGCCCTCGCGGAACGTCTGGACGCCGATGCCGGCCTCCACGACGGTGCCGACGGCCTCGTGGCCGAGGATGCGCCCCGGCGTCACCGCGGGCACGTCGCCCTTGAGGATGTGCAGGTCCGTACCGCAGATCGTCGTGGTGTCGATCCGGACGATGACGTCTCCGTCCGCCTGGATCTTGGGCTCCGGTACGTCGTCGAGGCTCCGCTGTCCGGGCCCGTGGTACACGAGTGCGCGCATGGCCGTCTCCCTTGGTCGATGTGTGTCCTCAGCAGACGCCTCGGGCACCGGCGGCACCAGGGACGTACGCCCCCGGTGATGGGGCGGAACGGCCCTGTGCGGGACCGGCGCGGCGGGGCAGCGTGGGCGCCGGAGGCCCGCCCATGAAGCCCGCCGCGATCACCGAGACGCACACCGCTGTCGTCGTGCTGGCGGGCGACCGCGCGTACAAGGCGAAGAAGCCGGTGCGCTTCCCGTTCGTCGACCTCACCACCCCCGCGCTGAGACGCCGGGCATGCGAGCGTGAGGTCGAGCTCAACCGCAGGTTCGCGCCCGACGTCTATCTCGGCGTCGCCACGCTCCGCCTCCGCGGCGAGCCGGGCGAGCCCGTCGTCGTCATGCGCCGCATGCCCGAGGAGTGCCGGCTGTCCGCGCTCGTCGCGGCGAGCCGCTCCGACGCCCGCGACGAGACGGTGAAGGTCGCCCGCCTCGTCGCGGCGTTCCACGCGGCCGCCCCGACGTCGGCCGCGGTCGCCGAGGCGGCCTCGCCGCCTGTCGTCGCGCGGACGTCGCTGCGCAACGTCGACGAGCTCGACGCCGCGCGCGGCCACCTTCTCGACGCGGAGGACGTCGAGAGCGTTCGCCGGCTCACCGAGCGCTACCTCGCGGGCCGCGGCCCGCTGCTCCGCGAACGCGCCGAGACCAGCGCCCGCGACGGCCACGGCGACCTGCTCGCCGACGACGTGTTCTGCCTGCCCGACGGGCCGCGCGTCCTCGACTGCCTGGAGTTCGACGACGCGCTCCGCTACGGCGACGTCCTCGCCGACGTCGCGTTCCTCGCCATGGACCTCGAACGCCTGGGCGGCACCGCGCTCGCGAGGACGTTCCTCGACGCGTACGCCGGGTTCTCCGGCGCCACGTGGCCGCCGTCGCTGGAGCACTTCTACGTCGCGCAGCGCGCGCTCGTCCGCGCCAAGGTCGCGTGCCTGCGTTCCGACTCGGTTCAGGCGCACGACCTGATGCGGATCGCGCTGCGCCACCTGCGCGCCGGCCGCGTCCGGCTCGTCCTCGTGGGCGGGCTGCCCGGCACCGGCAAGTCCACCGTCGCGCGAGGCCTCGCCGACCGGTTCGGGCTGACGCTGCTGCGCTCGGACGCCGTGCGCAAGCAGCTGCACGGCATCGCGCCCGGCACGTGGCACCCGGAGCGCTACGGCGAGGGCCTCTACGACGCAGGGCACACGGCCGCGACCTACGCCGAACTGCTCCGCGAGGCGACGCTCGCGCTCACGCACGGCGAGTCGGTCGTCCTCGACGCCACCTGGCTCGACCCGGCGATGCGCGCCCGCGCCGCGGCCGTCGCGGCCGCCGCCCACGCCGACCTCGTCCAGGTCCGGTGCACCGCCCCCGCCGACGTCGCGCGGCAGCGCGTGACCGAACGGGCGTTCGCGCACGCGGACATCTCCGACGCCACGCCGGAGGTCGCCGAGCGGATGGCGGCCACGGCGACGGCGTGGCCGGACGCCTTCGTGATCGACACCACCGCGCCACCCCCGGCGACGCTCGCCCGCGTCGCCGCGCGTCTCGCCTGAAGCACTGGAGGAGCCATGACCAGGATCGTCGTCGGGGTCGACGGCTCGGCGCACGCGCGTGCGGCACTGCGCTGGGCACTCGACGAAGCCCGGCTGCGGCACGCGGACGTCCTCGCGGTCCACACGTACCGGCCCGCGATGGCGTCGCTCGACGTGCCCAGGACCTACGTCGACCTGCACCCTGCCGCGCGGGCGATGCTCGCCGACGAGGTCGCCAAGGCGCGCGCGGAGGCGGGGACCGAGGTCACCGTCGAACAGCACGTCGCCGACGCCGACGCCGCGGCGACCCTCGTCCGGCTGGCCCGCGCGGGCGACCTCGTCGTCGTCGGCAGCCACGGTCACGGCGTCCTCGCGAGCACGTTCCTGGGCTCGACCAGCCACTACGTGGCCTGTCACGCACCGTGCCCGGTCGTCATCGTCAAGGAGGCGCGGCCATGACCACCACGACGACCAGGGCGTATCTCGAGCCGGTCGAACGCCGGCTGCGCGACGGCACGACGGTCCTGCTGCGGGCGCTCGAGCCCGACGACGGGGCGGCGCTCCGCGCGTTCCACCAGGGGCTGTCCCCCCAGACGGTCTACTACCGGTTCTTCTGCGCGCGCGGGCCGCTGACCGACGCCGAGGTCGAGTACTTCACGCACGTCGACCAGCGGTCGCGGGTCGCGCTCGCGGCGTTCGCCGGCGACGAGCTCATCGCGGTCGCGCGCTACGACCGCATCCCGGGCACCACCGACGCGGAGACGGCCTGCGTCGTCACGGACGCGTGGCAGGGGCGCGGCGTCGGGACGGAGCTGCTCGTCCGGCTCGTCGAGGTCGCGCGCCGGTCGGGCGTTCACCGGTTCGTCGCCGAGACCCTGCTGTCCAACGCGCGGATGCTCCGGCTGCTCGGCGAGCTGGCACCGATGCGGACCTCGGACGTCGAGTGCGGCATGGCGCACGTGGCCCTCGACCTGTCCCCGCGCGACACCAATCTGCGCTGCGTCAGCGGCTGACGAAGGAGACCGACATGAACGACCTGCTGGTCGCGAGCGGCGTACGGAAGGTGTACCGGACGGGCAGCGGGGAGGTCACCGCGCTCGACGACCTCGACCTGACGGTCTCGCGCGGCGAGCTCGTCGCCGTGATGGGCCCGTCCGGGTCAGGGAAGACGACGTTGCTGAACTGCCTCTCCGGCCTCGACGACATCGACGCCGGCACCGTCGTCGTCGACGGCCACGACCTGTTCGCGATGAAGGACGCCGAACGCACCACGCATCGCGCGACGGCCATGGGGTTCGTCTTCCAGGCCTTCAACCTGATCCCGGTCTTCACTGCGGCCGAGAACGTCGAGCTGCCCCTGCTGCTCGCCGGCACGCGAGCGAGCGAGGCGCGGGAGCGCGCGACGGCGATGCTCGCCAGGGTGGGGCTCGCGCACCGCGAGCGACACCGCCCGAACGAGCTGTCCGGCGGCGAGCAGCAACGCGTCACCATCGCCCGCGCGCTCGTCGGTCGGCCCGCCGTCGTCTGGGCCGACGAGCCGACCGGGAACCTCGACACGAAGATGGCGGCGCAGGTGATGGACCTGCTCCGGGAGCTCAACGCCACCGACGGCCAGACGATCGTCCTGGTGACGCACGACGCCGGGATCGGCGAGTCGTGCGGCCGGGTCGTGCGGATGCGCGACGGCCGCCTCGTCGCCGACGAACGGCACGCGCTCGCGGCAGCGGGAGCGTGACGCGATGTATCCCGAGCTGACCCTGCCCCTGCTCGCGGGCACCGCGGTCGCCGTGGCGGTGCTCCTCTGGGTGACGCTGCGCTACGCGTTCCTCCGCCGGCTGGCCGGCCGCCAGCTCCGCCGCCGCCGTACCGAAGCCCTGCTCGTCATCGCCGGGTCGCTCCTCGGCACGACGATGGTCGTCGCCAGCCTGGTGGTCGGCGACACCCTCGACCACTCGGTGCGCGCCGTCGCGTACCGGACCCTCGGGCCGGTCGACGAGCGCGTGACGTCGCTCGACCCGAAGGTCGGCGCCGAGGTGGCCCGGCGGCTGGGCGGGCTCGGCCGCGGCGACGGCGTCGACGGCGTCCTGACCGTCACCATGACGCCGGCCGCCGCGCTGCGGCAGTCGGCCGCGGGCGACCGCGCCGAACCGCGCACGCTGCTGTTCGAGGCCGACTTCGCGGCCGCCGCGTCGTTCGGCGGCGCCGGGTCCGGCCTGTCCGGCCCCGCTCCCGGGCCGGGCGAGGTCGTCGTCAACGACGAGCTCGCTGACACGCTCGGCCTCCGCGCCGGCGACGAGGTGACGCTGTACCCGTTCGCGGTGCCGGTGCCGCTGCGCGTCGTCCGCGTCGTACCCACAGAGGGCCTGGCCGGCGCCGGCCCCGGCGAGGTCAACCGCGACGCGTTCGTCCCCGCGGGCACCCTCGCGGCGGCAGCGCGTACGGCGGGCCGTGGCGCGCCCACGTGGCTCACGCTGGTGTCCAACACGGGCGGCGTGGAGGCAGGAGCCGCCCTGTCCGACGCCGTCGCCACGCGCATCGAGGACGCGCTCTCCGGCGTCACCGGAGCCAGCGTCGACAAGCCGAAGCAGCGCGTGCTCCGCAACGCCGAGGAGACCGGCGCCGTGCTCGGCAGCGTGTTCCTCTTCATCAGCAGCTTCAGCATCATCGCGGGCGTCCTGCTGCTCGTGAACGTCTTCGTCATGCTCGCCGAGGAGCGCAAGGCCGAGATCGGCATGCTGCGCGCGATCGGGCTGCGCCGCGGCCGGCTCGTGGGAGCGCTGGTCGCCGAGGGGTCGGTGTACGCCGCGGTGGCAGCCGTCCTCGGGGTCGGCGCGGGGGTCGTCGTCGGCAGGGGCGTCGTCGAGGTCGCCGCGCGCGTGTTCCGCAGCTTCGGCGAGGGCGCGCTCGCCGACGTGACGTTCGCGGTCCGGCCGGTCAGCCTCGTCAACGGCGCGGCCGCGGGTTTCCTCATCGCGTTCGTCACGGTCGCCGCGGCGAGTGCGCGGATCAGCCGGACCAACGTCATCGCCGCCATCCGCGACCTCCCGGGCGACGGCCTGCGCCGCATGCGCCGGCGGACCCAGGTGCTGTGCGCGCTCGGTGCGGCGCTGTTCACCGCGGCGGCCGTCCCCGCGGTCGCGTCGTCCAACGGCCCGACGACGTACGCGCTGCCCGCCGTCGCGCTGCTCTGCGCGGTGCCGCTGCTCGCCCGCAGGCTCCCCCGCAGGGCCGTCTACAACGGCGCCGCCCTGCTCGTGCTGCTCTGGGCGCTGCTCGCGAACATCGTCCGTCCCGACGTCTTCGACGACCCCACGACGACGACGTACACGGTGCTCGGCGCGATGCTGTCGTTCGCCGCCGTCGTGCTCGTCAGCGAGAACCAGCACGTCGTCCTGAGGCCGCTGCAGCGGCTCGTGTCGCGCCCGTCCGAGGCCGGCCTCGCGACCCGGCTGGCGGTGGCGTACCCGACCGCCAAGAGGTTCCGCACAGGGGCGACGCTCGCGATGTACTCGCTCGTGATCTTCACGCTCGTGCTGATCACCGAGATCACCAGCATCATGAACGCCGGCGTCGACGGTGCGATCAGGGACTCGGCCGGCCGCTACGCCGTCCGCGCGGACTTCGCGGTGCCGCCCGCCGACGGCGACCCCGGCGCGGCCGTGCGCGCCAGCGCCGTCGGCGCGTCGGTCACCGACGCCACGCCGCTACGAGCCGTCACCGCGACCTCGGACGACCCCGGCGGCCGCTGGGCGTGGCCGGTGCCCGTCGTCGTGGTCGGCGTGAGCCCCGCGCTCGCCGCGGACGCGCTGCCGTTCGAGTCGCGGCAGGACCGCTTCGCAAGCGACGCCGCGGTCTGGGCCGCGCTCGCGACCGACCCGTCGCTCGTCGTCGTCGACACGGGCTTCGGCGCCACGGGCGGGCCGCTGGCCGACGCGTTCGGGCCCGGCGACGTCGTCACCGTGACCGACCCGCGCACCGGCCGCGCCGTGCCCAGGACGATCGCCGGCGTCCTGCGCAACGGGCTCGCGTTCATGCAGATGACGGCCGACTGGTCGTACCCGGTGCTCATGGCAGAGGACGCCGTACGAGCGCAGTTCGGCGGCGCCGCGACCCCGTCGTCGGTGCTGCTCGCGCTGCGCTCGGGCGAGGACCCCGAGGTCTTCGCCACGCGGCTCCAGGCGGCGCTCATCGCGTCGGGTGTGCGGGCGACCGGCATCGAGCACGCCGTACGCCAGAGCTTCGCCGCGAACACGAACTTCTTCCGGCTCATGCAGGGGTTCCTGGCACTCGGGCTCGTCGTCGGCATCACCGGCCTCGGCGTCGTCATGGTCCGCGCGGTGCGCGAACGCCGCCGCACCATCGGCGTCCTCCGCGCGCTCGGCTTCCGCGCGCGCACCATCCGCCGGTCGTTCCTCACGGAGTCGGCGCTGGTCGCCACCGAGGGCATCGTGTCGGGCGCGGTGCTCGCCGTCGTGACGAGCTGGCTGCTGTTCACGAACAGCCCGGCGTTCGGCTCGCTGACGGGATCGTTCCCGATCGCGTGGCTGCAGATCGCGGGCATCGTCGTCGTGACGTTCGGCGCGTCGATGCTCGCCACGCTCGCCCCCGCCAACCGCGCGGCCGGCATCCTGCCCGCTCGCGCGCTCCGGATCAGCGACTAGGGAGTACGCGATGAGAGCGCGCGTGGTCGTCGCCACGGCCGGGGTGCTGCTCCTCGCGGCCTGCGGCACCGAGCCGTCGAGCCCGGGCGCGTCACCGGCCCCGTCCGCGTCGCAGACGCCGTCGGCCACGACGCCTGCCGGCGCGCTGCCCGGCCTCGCGCCGTTCCTCGCGGCCGCGCGCGCGGTGGACGCCCGCCTCGCCGCCGCGGCCAGGCTGGTGAACGGCGGGGTCACCGCGACGACGATGGCGTTCGACGCGCGCACCGTCGCCGCCGTCAGGGCCGCCGACCCCGCCCCGGCTCTCGCCGCGGTCCCCGCCGGCCTGGACCCGCCACTCCTCCAGGGCGTCCTGACGGTCTACTCAGGCCTGGTCTCGCGCCACCGCGCGATGGCGACCGTGCGCGTGGGGACGTTCCCGCGCGCGGGCACCGACGCCGCCGAGATCCTCCGCTGCCTGCGCAACGGCCACGCGGCGGCCGCCCGCTTCGCGGGCGACGTCCGCGCCGTCGAGGGTCTCGCGGCCGCCTCGGCACCCGTGCGCCGCGCCGCGGCCACGTCCCGCGCCGCCGCCGAGCTCGCGCTCCGCGCGGCCGACATCAGGCTGCGCAACAGCGGCTGCGGCGAGTGCGGCGGCTACGTCGCACTCGCGCTCGCCCCCGTCGTCTGGGACACCCGGCACACCGCGACGCGCTACACCGGCGCCATCACCCGCATCCCCTTCGTCGCGACCTACGACCGCAGTGGCTGGGTCGTCCGCATGAACGCCTGCTGACCAGGAGGTCGTCATGAGCACCACACTCCACCTGCCCCCTGTCGGCAGCGAGCAGCCGGTGCGGCCGCGCCGCGACACCTGGCGCGTCGTCGCCGTGGTCGTCGCGGTCCTCGCGCTCGTCGCCGCGACGGTGGCGATCGTCATCGCCGTCAACCGTGACGACACGCCGGCGCCGCGTCCGAGCGCATCGGCGTCGCCGTCGCCTTCCGCCGGCCCCAGCGTCACCCCCACCCCGGTCGTCGTCGACCCGAACGAGCCGATCGGCGCCGCGTGGCCGCTCACGACCGCGGGCGAGGTCGCCGCGTGGCGTGCGAACCAGGCGGCGTACCCGTACCTGACCGGAGCCGCATCGACCGTGCGCGCGTTCGCGACGACGTACCTCGGCATCTCCGACGCGTCCGTGCGCCGCACGCCGTCGGGGACGTACGAGGTCGCCAGGCCCGACCCCAACGGCCGGCCGACGGTCGTCACCCGCGTCGTCGTCGAGGCGGTCGACGGGCGGGCGCCGTACGTCGTGCGCTCGGCGGCCAAGCCGGAGGAGCTCGACGTCGCGGTCCCCGCCGAGGGGTCCACGGTGAGCTCGCCGCTGGCGGCGCGCGGGACGTACCGCGCGGTGGACCCGTCCATCCGCGTCGAGGTGCGCGCGGCGGGGACCCCGACCGGCGTGACGCTCGGCTCGGCGCGCGCGACGTACTCGCCCGCCGGGTGGGCGGCGACAGTGTCGTTCGTCCCGTCGGCCAGGCGCACGGGCGCCGTCGTCGTCACGAACGGCTCCCTCACTGGCCCCGGCATCGCCGCGGCGTTGGTGGTCCCCGTGGCGATCGGCAAGGGCACGCCGCCCGCGCCGCCCCCGCCGCCCGTGCCGGCGCCGCCCGCGACGTTCGCCGGGGTCGACCCCGCGACGAGCCGGGTCGCGCTGTACCGCACGGCGGACGGCGCACGGCTGCGCTTCCTCACCGCGCCGGCCACCGGCGCCGACGGCGACAGCCTGCCGGTGCTGACGGCCGACCGGACGCGGGTCCGCTTCAGCAGGGGGATGGCGGGCACGGCGGCGCTGATGGAGGTGCGCACCGACGGGACGGGGCTGCGCACCCTGGTCCTGCGCTCGTCCGGCCCGGTCCTCGCCGGCGTCGACACCGCGCGCGGGCTCGCCTACGTGGGACGGGACAAGGCCACCGGACGTCACGACGTCGTGCTGCGCGGCGCGAGCGGTGACACCCGCCTCGGCCTGTTCGGCTTCGTCCAGCCGCGGGTCACGGCGTCGCGCGACGGGCGCTTCGTCTACCTGCTCACCGGCGACAGCCCGAACGGCCCGCTGTCGCTGCGCCGCATCGACGTCACCCGCCGGGTGGGCGACGTCGTCGTCGGGCCGTCCGCCGGCTGCTCGTGGCAGACGCTCACTGCGGGGTACCTCGCGAACGGCGCGCGGTCCGTCCTCGCCGCGCAGTACTGCGGCACCGGCGGGGCGCGGCGCAGCTCGGTCGTCGTCATGGACGAGGGGCTCGGCGCCGTACGGCGGCTGCTCACGGTAGGCACGGCCGCCGTCAGCCGGCTCGCGACCGACGCGACCGGGCGGCACGTGCTCCTGTGGCGTACCGACACCGGCGACGTCCACCTCGTGCAGCGGTGGATCAGCGGTGCGGTGCTCCAGGTCGCGCGGGGCGTCGCGGAACCGGCGTGGTGACCCCGTGACGACCCGACCTGTCACCGGCTGGCGCAGGATCGCGGCGGCGGCGTGGCGGCCGCCCAGCGACCCGCAGATCTACGGCGACCTCGACGTCGACGCGGCGGCGCTGCTGGCGTACGCCGACCGCGTCCGCCGCGAGACCGGCGTGCACGTCACCGTGACGCACCTCGCCGGCCGCGCGGTCGCGTACGCGCTCGCGCAGTGCCCCGACGTGAACGGCGTGCTGCGGCGCGGGCGGTTCCGGCCGCGCGGCCAGGTCGACGTGTTCTTCATCGCGACGGTCGGCGCCGGCGACCTGTCGGGCGTCAAGGTCGAGAACGCCGACCGCAAGTCCGCGGTCGACGTGGCGCTCGAGGTGTCGACGCGGGTGCGCGCCATCACCGAGGGGCGCGACCCGGAGTTCGGGCGGACGAAGCGCCTCACGGCGCGCGCGCCGCTGCCGCTGCTGCGCGCCGGGCTCCGGCTCGGCGCGTGGCTCACGGCCGACCACGAGCTGCACCTGCCGGGCCTCGGGCTGCCGCGCCACGCGTTCGGCAGCGCGATGGTCAGCTCCGTGGGGATGTTCGGCGTGCGGCACGCGTACGCGCCGCTCGCGGCGTTCTACCGCGTGCCGTTCCTCGTCCTCGTCGGCGAGGTCACGCCGCAGCCGGTGGCGGTCGAGGGGCTCGTCGTCGTCCGGCCGGTGCTGCCGCTGACGGCGACCATGGACCATCGCTACGTCGACGTGGCGCACGCAGCGCGCCTGGCGGACGCCGTCCGCGACTACTGCCGCGACCCCGCCGCCCACGAGCCGCCGCTCGATCTCCGGGTGGTGCCCGCCCCGCGGACCGGGCCGCCGGTGGCGACGCCGTCGCCGACGGCGACGTAGCCGCCGCGACAGTGCTGGGGTCAGCTCGTCAGCGCGGCGTCGAGGAACGCGACCACGCGCGCCTCCCACGCCGCCGGCTCGGCCGCGAGGCCGCGGGTGTGGCTCGCCCCCGGCACGACCCAGACCCCGACGGTCGACGGCGACGCGGCGCGGACCGCCTCGGCGGCCGTGGCCTCGTCGGCCACCTCGCCCGCCGCGACCAGCAGCGTCGGCACAGAGGCGCGACGCGCGGCGTCCCGCAACGACGGGGGCACCGAGGCTCCTGTCAGCAGGTCCGCCAGCCCGAACATCGCGACGTCGAGCACGCGCTGCACCCGGCCGTTCACGCCGCGCGGGAGGACGACGTCGCGGTCCGCCGCGTTGCGCCCCGTCGCGCCCTCGGCGACGACGGCGCGGATCCGGCGGTCCGACGCGGCCGCGCCGATGGCCTCCTCGCCGCCCATCGACAGCCCGAGCACGCCGACGCGCGTCGCGCGCCCGACCTCGGTGACGTACGTCACGGCTGCCGACGTGTCGAGGTCGCCGTACCAGCCCCAGTCCATGCCGGTCCCGCCGCTGCGGCCGTGGCCGCGCGCGTCGACGAGCAGGACGCCGTATCCATGCCTGGCGAGTACCGCGGACTGGTCCAGCGTGGACGACCGCGTCGACCCCGAGCCGTGCCGGACGACGACGGCGGCGCCGTTCGTGCCGGCGACCCACCACGCGGAGAGCCGTACGCCGTCGCTCGTCCGGAACGTCACGTCCGTGAACGCGAGGCCGTACGACGCCGGGGTGCGCGAGCCGAGTCCGGTCGGCGGCACGTTCGTCGCGACGAGGGCGGGGAACGTCGTGAGCACCGTCAGCACCACGGCGATCCCCACCGGCAGCGCGGCGACCGCGTGCCAGCCGCGTGCGGCGCGCAGGAGCACGACGCCCGCCCACGACAGCAGGACGAGGGAGCCGAGCAGGCCTGCGGCGCCGCCGATCGCGGGCAGCGTGGCGGGCGCCTTCTGCAGCCAGCGGCTCCCGATCCCGATGCCGACGGTCAGCGCGAGGGTGCCGGCCGCCAGCGCGCTCCAGCCGGCGACGCGGACGCGGCGCGTGAGGCCGTAGCCGGCGGCACCCACGGCGGCCACGGCGGCGGCGACGCGGAGCACGGAGAAGGCATCCGGCGCGTGGCCGGTCGCGACGGCCGCCCAGCCGAGCCCGGCGAGCGCGAGGCCCGCGGCGGGGACGCGAGGGACGGGCGGGAGACTGCGCTGTCCGGCGCCCGTGGGCACGCGGCGTTCCAGGGTGGTGGTCATGACTCACCGTCGCCCGGGCCGCCCTGACCGACCAGGGCCGAACGGCGCCTCCGCTGGTGCCCTTCGGACCTGACCCCGGCGAGCAGAACGGCGTTCGCTGGACCCATGACCACACGACGTCTCGTCATCCTCGGCGGCGGCACCGCGGGCACGCTCACCGCCAACAGGCTGCGCCGCCGGTTCTCCCCGTCCGAGCTGCTGATCACGGTCGTCGACCAGGACGACCGCCACGTGTACCAGCCCGGCCTGCTGTTCGTGCCGTTCGGCGCAGACCCGCGCACGCTGGTCCGCTCCCGCGACCGCCAGCTCCGAGCCGGCGTCGGCTTCGTCGAGTGCGCGGTCGAGCGCGTCGACGTCGCGGGGAGCACCGTCCACCTCGCCGACGGGACCGTGCTGCCGTACGACGTGCTCGTCGTCGCGACCGGCGCCGTGCTCGCGCCCGAGGAGACCGAGGGCCTGACGGGACCGGGCTGGATGGAGCGCGTCTTCACGTTCTACGAGCCCGAGGGGGCGGCGGCACTGGCTCGCGCGCTGGCGTCTTTCGACGGGGGCAGACTCGTCGTCGGCGTCGTGGACCTGCCGATCAAGTGCCCGGTCGCGCCGTTGGAGTTCTGCTTCCTCGCCGACGACTTCTTCCGCCGCCGCGGCATCCGCGACCGCGTCGAGCTGACGTACGTCACCCCGCTCGACGCGGCGTTCACCAAGCCCGTCGCCGCGAGGGCGCTCGGCGGCATGCTCGCCGAGCGGCGCATCGAGCTGGTCACCGACTTCGCGACCGGCGAGGTGGACGGCGCGGGCGGCAGGCTCGTGTCGTACGACGGCAGGGAGGTCGGCTTCGACCTCGCCGTCGTCGTCCCCGCCCATGCGGGGGCGCCGTACGTCGGCCGCTCCCCCGGGCTCGGCGACGCGCTGGGCTTCGTCCTCACCGACCGCCACACGCTCCAGTCGCGCGCCGCGCCGAACGTCTTCGCGATCGGCGACGCGACCGACCTGCCCGCGTCGAAGGCCGGCTCCGTCGCGCACTTCGAGGGCGAGGTGCTCGTCGAGAACGTCGCGCGCCTCCTCGAACGCAGGCCGCTCGCCGCGGCGTACGACGGCCACGCGAACTGCTTCGTCGAGAGCGGCGACCACCGCGCGCTGCTCGTCGACTTCAGCTACGACGTCGAGCCGCTGCCCGGCCACTACCCCGCGCGGGTCGGCCTGCCGCTGCTCAAGGAGTCGCGGCTCAACCACCTCGGCAAGCGCGCGTTCGCGTGGTTCTACTGGCACGTCCTGCTGCCGGGCCGCTCGGTGCCCGGCATCGGCGCGCGGATGCCGGAGAGCGGCAAGGACCTCGACCTCGTCACCGCAGGAACGAAGGAGTGACCACCATGACCACCATGACGCTCGCCGGCGTCGACCGCGACGCCGACGGCTTCTTCCGCGACCCCGCGCAGTGGACCGAGGCGATGGTGCCCGAGCTCGCCGCGGCCGAAGGCATCGCCGAGGTCACCGACGACCACTGGCGCGTCGTCCGGCTGATGCGCGGCGAGTACGAGAGCAACGGCAGCGGCCCCAACGTCCGCGCGCTGTCGCGCCTCGCGGGGCTCGGCGTCAAGGACCTGTACCGCCTGTTCCCGAAGGGGCCGGCGAAGGTCGCCGCCCGGATCGCCGGCATCCCCAAGCCGCGCGGCTGCATCTGAGGAGTCGTCATGAACGACCGCATCGAGAAGGTCTCGATCATCGTCTCGAAGGGTTCCCTCGACGGGATCTACCCCGGGCTGATCATGGCCAACGGCGCGCGCGCCGAGGGCATCGAGGCGAACCTGTTCTTCACGTTCTTCGGCCTCGACGCCATCCACGCGAAGCGCCACGAGCACGTCAAGCTCGCGACCGTCGGCAACCCGGGCCTGCACTTCGCGACCTGGGCAGGCGGGTTGCCTGGCGTCTCGTCGCTGATGACCCGCTACCTCGAGCACAAGATGGAGCAGCAGGACATCCCGTCGATCCCGGAGTTCCTGGAGATGATCGCCGAGACCGGCGCCGGCCTGTACGCGTGCAAGGCGTCCGTCGACCTGTTCGGCCTGGAGAAGAACGACTTCATCCCCGAGGTCAACGACGTCATCACCGTCGGCGAGTTCTACGACCTCGCGGCCGGCGGCCAGATCATCTTCACCTGACCCGTGCCGAACGGCTGTCACGAGACAGGGCACCTGGCCCTGACGGTGTCGTCGCCGCCTCCTTAGCGTCGGGTCGTACCCCACTCGAAGGAGGCAGTCATGAGGCGACACAGGTGGATGCTCGTCGCGGCGGCGACCGCGGCGGTGATGCTCGCGAGCACCACCCCGGCGACCGCCAAGCCTGGCAGCCAGGTCACGCTGAAGTTCTGGCGGCTCGACGGCACGACGACCGCGACCGGGTTCACGAGCGGCCCCTCGGCGGACGGCGGGGGCAAGGCCGTCACCCTCGACGGCGGCACGACCGGAGCTGCCGCGAACGACGTCTACGCGATCTCGTTCGAGGGGTGGTGGGGGCAGCCGCTCAGCGCCGTGAGCAGCTTGAAGGTCTCGACGCAGGAACCGCTGACCGGTGGCTCGCCGCGGATCTCCGTGACGCTGTCCACGACCTCCAGCGGCAGCAGCGGCTGGGACGCGGGGACGCTGTTCCTCGATCCCAACTACTGCAACACGTCGAACGCCAACGGCTGGCGCACGTCGAACTGGCGCGGGGGCGTCCTCTGCACCATCTGGGACGACCAGGGCCGCTCGTACACCGGAACGTCGGCGGTCTACGACCAGTACGGCACCTTGCTGTCGCCTGCGGTCAGCGCGTGGGACGTCATGCTCGCGTCGGGCGACCACGCGGGTCACTACGTGTACTACGCGTTCCTGATCCAGGACCAGCCGATCCGCAGCCGGGTCGACCGGATCACGATCGACTCGAAGGTGTTCACGAAGTAGTGCCGACCGACCTCGGTCCCTGCCGTCACGGCCGGGACCGAGGTCGTGTACGGCGTCAGCCGCCGGCCGGCGCGGCGAGCCGTACGTAACGGAGCCAGCGCTCGTCGACGTCGGCCTGCGCCTGGCCGAGCAGCTCGGCCGAGCGCTCTGGGTCGCTCCGCGCGAGGGAGGCGTACCTCGACTCCGCCAGCGCGAACTCCGCGACCGGCATCGCCGGCTCCCGCGAGTCCAGCCGCAGCGGCTGCTCGTCGCCGGGGCGGAAGCGGAACAGCGGCCAGTACCCGCTGCGCACAGCGTCCTTCTGGTGCGTCATCGACGTCGCCATCGCGGTGCCGTGCGCGATGCAGGTGGCGTACGCGATGACGAGGCTCGGGCCCGGCCACGCCTCGGCCTCGAGCAGCGCGCGGACCGTCTGCACGTCGTTCGCGCCCAGCGCGACGCGGGCGACGTAGACGCCGCCGTACGTCATCGCGATCAGCCCGAGGTCCTTCTTGCCGGTGACCTTGCCCGACGCCGCGAACTTCGCGACGGCGCCGCGCGGCGTCGACTTCGACGCCTGGCCGCCGGTGTTGGAGTAGACCTCCGTGTCGAGGACGAGGACGTTGACGTTCTCGCCGGACGCGAGGACGTGGTCGAGCCCGCCGAAGCCGATGTCGTACGCCCACCCGTCCCCGCCGACGATCCACACGCTGCGGTCCACGATGTCGTCCGCGGGGTCGCCGAGCAGCGGCCGCGCCGCGTCCGCGACCGCGCGCTGCGCGCGCACGTCGTCGCCGGCCGCTTCGTACGCCGCCGCGAGCTCCGGCGTCAGCCGCGCCAGGGCGGCGGCCCGTCGCTGGTCGGTGGCGACCCGGATGCCGAGGCCGAACTCCGCGTTGTCCTCGAACAGCGAGTTGCTCCACGCCGGCCCGCGCCCGTCCGCGTTCGCCGACCAGGGTGTCGTCGGCAGGTTGCCGCCGAAGATCGACGAGCAGCCGGTGGCGTTGGCGACGAGCATCCGGTCGCCGAAGAGCTGGGTCAGCAGCTTGAGGTACGGCGTCTCGCCGCACCCCGCGCACGCGCCGGAGAACTCGAACAGCGGCTGCAGGACCTGCGTGCCCTTGACCGTGTCGTGCGGCAGCAGGTCGCGGTCGGTCTCGGGCAGCGCGACGAACGCCTCCCAGTCGCGCCGCGCGGGCGCCACGTCCCCGGGTACGGGCGCCATGACGAGCGCGCCGCGCGCCGGGCAGACGTCGACGCACACGGCGCAGCCGGTGCAGTCGTCGGGCGCGACCTGGATCGTCAGCGCGAGGTCCGTGCCCCTGAACGGCTTGCTCGCCAGGTCGCCGGCCAGCGCGGGGTCGTACGCCTTCATGCGGATCGCCGCGTGCGGGCAGACCAGCGTGCACTTGCCGCAGTCGACGCAGGCGGAGGGGTCCCACACCGGCAGCTCGGTCGCGAGGCCGCGCTTCTCCCACGTGGCCGTGCCCGTGGGGAACGTCCCGTCGGCGGGCAGCGCACTCACCGGCAGCAGGTCGCCGCGCCCTTCGAGCATCGCGGCGGTGACGTCGCGGACGAACTCCGGCGCGTGCGCCGGGACTGCCCTCGGCCGCCGCCGCACCGCGGTCGCGAGGGCGGGCACCGCGACCTCGTGCAGCGCGCCGAGCGCGCTGTCGATCGCGGCGAGGTTGGCGGCGACGACCTCGGGACCGCGCGCGGCGTAGGCCTTGGCGACGTTGCGCCGCAGTGCCTCCAGCGCCTCGTCCTTGGGCAGGACCCCCGACAGCGCGAAAAAGCACGGCTGCATGACCGTGTTCACGTGGCCGCCGAGCCCGGCGTCGCGGGCGATCCGGTACGCGTCGATCACCCAGACGCGCAGCCCCTTGTCGAGGACCGCCTGCTGGACCTCCGCGGGGAACCTGTCCCACGTGCCCTCGGCGCCGTACGGGCTGTTCACGAGGAACGTCGCGCCGTCCGCCGCGACGTCGAGGACGTCCGCGCGGTCGAGCAGCGAGAACTGGTGGCACGCGACGAACGCCGCCGACCGGACGAGGTACGTCGACCGGATCGGGCGCGGCGAGAAGCGCAGGTGCGACACCGTCATCGACCCGGACTTCTTCGAGTCGTAGACGAAGTAGCCCTGCGCGTACGTGTCGCCGCGCTCCCCCACGATCTTCACGGCGGCCTTGTTGGCGCCGACGGTGCCGTCGCTGCCGAGACCGTAGAAGACGGCAGCGGTCACGTCCGCGTCGTCCACCTCGAACGACTCGTCGGGGAGGACGCTGCTGCCGCTCACGTCGTCGAGGATGCCGACGGTGAGCCGGCGCCGCGGCGCGGGCAGCGCGAGCTCGTCGAGCACCGCCTTGGCCATCGCGGGCGTGAACTCCTTGGACGACAGGCCGTAGCGCGCGCCGACGACGTCGATCCCGACGAGGCCGGCCTCGGCGAACGTCGTCACGACGTCCTGGTACAGCGGGTCGCCGACCGCGCCCGGCTCCTTCGTCCGGTCGAGGACGGCCACGCGCGCGGTCGTCGGCGGCAGCGCCGCGACGAGGTCGCCGGAGGGGAACGGCCGGAACAGCCGCACCGTCACGACGCCGACCTTCTCGCCGCGCGCGGCGAGCGCCTCGACGGCCTCGGTCGCGGCACCGGCGCCCGAGCCCATGAGGACGAGCACACGCTCGGCGTCCGGCGCGCCCGCGTAGTCGACGAGGCCGTACGCGCGCCCGGTGCGGTCGCGCAGCGCGGCGAACAGGTCGCGCACGACGCCCGGCACGGCGGCGTGGAACGGCGTGGACGCCTCGCGCGCCTGGAAGAAGACGTCGGGGTTCTGCGCGGTGCCGCGCACCACCGGGCGCTCGGGGGTCAGGCCGCGGGCGCCGTGCGCGTCGACGTCGGCCTGGGACACCAGGGCGCGCAGGTCCTCGTCGCGCAGCAGGCGGACCGAGCCGACCTCGTGCGACGTGCGGAAGCCGTCGAAGAAGTGGAGGAACGGCACCCGCGAACGCAGCGATGCCGCGTGCGCGACGAGCGCGAAGTCGTGCGCCTCCTGCACGCTCGACGCGCAGAGCATCGCCCAGCCGGTCATGCGCGCGGCCATGACGTCGCTGTGGTCGCCGAAGATCGACAGCGCGTGCGTCGCGACCGTCCGCGCGGCGACGTGGATCACCGCGGGCGTCAGCTCGCCGGCGACCTTGTACATGTCCGGCAGCATGAGCAACAGCCCCTGCGACGCTGTGAACGTCGTCGCGAGAGCGCCGGTCGTCACGGCGCCGTGCAGCACCCCCGCCGCGCCCGCCTCGCTCTGCATCTCGACGACCCGCGGGACCGTGCCCCACAGGTTCGGCCGCCCCGCGGCCGACCACGCGTCGGCGGACTCACCCATCGGGGACGCGGGCGTTATGGGATAGATCGCGACGACGTCGGACAGCGCGTACGCCACCCGCGCCGCCGCCTCGTTGCCGTCGACACAAGTCCACCGGGTCATGACGCACCTCCGGTGACCACGTTCGTCGCCGGCGCGCCCGCCGGGGAGGGGCGGGGGTCCCTGGTGACCGGGCCGTTCGGCCCGTCAGACGTGGTCTTGAGACCCTCGTCTGCCGAGAGGCGTGTCCAGGCGGTGGTCCGGCAAGGCCGCAGGAGCGGCCGACAGCAGCGCTATCGGCCGTGACGAGAACGCCGCCGGGCACCGTCTGGGCGCGGCTCGCGATGGGCGACCGGGTCTCGAGACCACGTCCTAGTCGCGGGACTCCCACGGGTCGAACAGCGGGCACGCGGGACCGAGCCCGCACGACCGGCAAGCGCCGTCGCCCTCGACCGCGCCGTCGGCGCGTAGCGTCCGCGGGCACGGGTCGCCGGTCGGAGTCGCGTACGCGCTCATCCCGCCGCCTCCGGCCGCACGACCACCACCGGGCAGCCCGCGTGGGCCGCGACCCGGTGGCTGGTCGACCCGAGCACCAGCTCGGCCAGCCCGCCCCGGCCGCGGGAGCCGACGACGAGCAGGTCGTCGTCGAGCGCCACGTCCGCGAGCACGCCGGCGGCGTGACCCTCGGCGACGACGATCTCCACCGGCACGGCACGGCCACGCCCTGCCGCACGGGCACGGCGCACCTGCTCCTCCGTGAGGTCGTAGGCCGACGGGGCGAGGTCGAGGACGGGGGACCGTGTCGAGTCGCGTTCGATGCCGAGCAGCGGGGTCTCGTACGCGTGCACGGCGACGACGGGCCAGTGCCGCAGGGCGGCCTCGTCCAGCGCCCACCGCAATGCGACGAGCCCGGTGTCCGACCCGTCTACTCCGACCACGATGCGTCCCATGACCGCCCCCTTCGCTACGACGTGCCGGCCGCGTCCGGAGGGTCCAGCACACCGCCGGACGCGACGTACAGGAGACGGCAGCCGGACGGGCCGCCGCCACGGAGCGAGTGCCGCACACCGGCGGGGACGCGGACGTACGCGCCCTCGACGAGCAGCGCGTCGCCGAACCAGCACCGGCCCTCGAGGACGTACATGTGGTGGTCGCCGGTCGCATGCGTGTGCGGCTCGATGCCGCCGTCCGGCTCGATGATCAGGATCCCGGCGACCTCGCCGCCCCCGGCGGACAGGATCTTCGCCGCGACGCTGTCGGCGCCGGGCACCCGGTGCCAGTGCAGCCGCATGAGGTCGGACGGCGTCGCCACGACCGCGGTCCGTTCCGTCGTCACCGTCATCAGGCTCGCCTCCCTGAGTGTTGTCGGCACCGACGCTCCCACCGGTGTGGCCGACCGGTCAGGGCCACACGACCCGTCTCGGCCGGGCCGTCCGGACCCCTGCCGTACAGCCCGGTCGTCACGGGAGGAACGGCGCTGTCCGGACGCCGTCCGCCGGGAGACGGTCGAGGGGGAACCCACTACCGAGGGGATGGCTGGTAGCCGCCACCACGACGAGGGCGGCGGGCCTGTGCCCGCCGCCCTCGTCCGCGTCTCACTCAGGACGTCGCCGCGTTCGCGGGCCACAGCGAGCGCAGCTCGGCCGGCAGGACCGCGGCGACGTCGGCCGCCTCGTCGGGGACGTCCGCGCGCAGCTCGCGCAGCACCGCGACGCTCGCCGCGAGCGCGTCGTCCCTCGTGAGCGCGCCGGCGGCCGTCGCGACGCGGTCGGCGAACGTCGCCACCGTCCGCGCTGGGTGACGACCCGAGCACCGCGGTGCGGCGAGCAGCACCTTCACGTCCAGCGGCACGTGCGCCATGACGTGCGCCCGCTCGCCCTCCGGCAGCCGGTCGGCGAACGTCGAGAGCACCGCGCGCACGACCCGCGCCCGGTCCGCCGGCGCGATCCCCGCGGCGCCTGCGGCGTCGAGCAGCCGGCGCAGCACCGGCGACGGCAGGCCGTGGCCCGCCGACGGCCGGGTGTCGCCCGGCGTGAGACCGACGTGCAGGTACGACGCGACGCCCGTGACGCCGTACACCTCGAGCGCGGTCTGCTCGATCCGGACCGCCTGCGCGGCCCGGTCGACGACGCCGTGGAGCAGCACGACGCCGTCCTCCACCGTGACGTGCACGTGCGGCACGTCCAGCCGTTGCGTCAGCGAGCCCAGCACCGACCGCACGCGGTCCGCGACGACACCGTCGTCCGCTCCCGCGTCGGGGTGGCCGCCGCGCAGCCGGTACCGGACGCCGGTCAGGCGTCCCCGGGCGTACCGCAGCCGGCTCCCGGCCATCTCCGCCCCGTGCCGTACCGCCCGGTGCGTCCCCGGGCGCAGTGCCGCCGCGCCACCGGCGAGCACGACCGCGCCGACCAGCCGCTTCTCCCATCGCTTCATCGCACACCTCCTCCGTCGATCGTCCCCGGGAACGACGCGGCCTGGCAGGGCGGGCCGTCCCGTCGGAGCCGGGACCTAAGCACCGGAAGCCGCGGCCGAGGGGACCAACGGCACGGCCGTCCGGCGGCGGCGACAGGACGTACGTCCGGCTGAGTCGGGACCAACGATGCTGACCGCGCGAGCGCCACCCGCAGCAGGATTCGCGTCATGGTCACCACGCGATCTCTCCGCACGACCGCCCGCACCAGCAGGCGCTGGTACGTCTGCCCGAAGACCATCCCCGCGGCCGTTCCCGGGGCCGACCCCGTCCCCGTGCGCCGGCCATGAGCGCCACCGACCCGCTCCGCGACGAGCACCGCGCGCTGCTGCCGCTGATCGAGGACATCCGGATCGCCGCCGAGGCGGCCGACGTCATCAGCCGCAGCACCCTTGTCGCCGAGATCGACGCGGTGCTCCGGTTTCTCACCGGTCACCTCGTGCCGCACGCACGGGCCGAGGAGGCGGCGCTGTACCCCGCCGTCGAACGCGTCCTCGGCGCTCCCGGCGCGACGGCGACGATGACCCGCGACCACGTCGAGGTCGGCCGCCTCGTCGAGGAGCTGACCGCGGAGCGCGACGCGCTCGCCGGCGGCGCGGGGCCCGACCGCGTGCGCGCGGTCCAGCGGCTCCTCTACGGCCTGTACGCCGTCCTCCGCCTGCACTTCGCGAAGGAGGAGGAGGTCTACCTCCCGCTCCTCGACGCGGCGCTGACGCCCGCGGAGGCCAGCGCGATGTTCGCGGAGATGAACGTCGCGGCGCACGCCGCCGCGCACTGACGATGGGCTCGTCCATGTACTCGTTCGAGGCGCGCCTCGCCGCGCGCGAAGCGCTCTACGTCATGACGCTCGACCTCGTCGCCGAGTTCGCGCACCTCCCCGCCGGGGCCGTGATCGGACTCGTCGGCCGGGCCCGCGAGGACCTTCTCCGCGCCGGTGTGCGCGACGGCCTGGTCGACGCGACCGAGGCGATGGCTCGCACGTGGCTCAACGCCCGCGCGATGGCGCACGCCTGACGCCCCGCGGCAGGACTTGTCGGGCCGCCTCGCCGCCGCGTAGCGTCCCGCCAACCCCGGGGCAGCAACCCGCCCAACTTCCGGGTGAAGCATGCGTCATCCCGTCGTTCTGACGGTTCACCGCATGATCTTGACGCATGGCCGAGCCCGTGAACCTGCCGATCGACCAGGCTGACGTCCGCCTGCGGGCCGGCCGGCTCGCGGACTTCCTGCTCCGCTGCTTCGCGCCGTACCGGCCCGACGGCTACACGCGTGCGGCGGCCCTCGCGACGTTCGACGACCACGTCGGCGACCCGGTGTTCCGGACCGACCTGGACCAGCTCGTCGTCGCGACACCCGGGGGCTATGACATCGGCGAGGCGGCGGCGGTCGTGCGCGGTGCGCTTCTCGACCGGCTCGACGACGCCGACGAGTCGCCGTCAGGCCCGTAGCGCCGAAGGTCACGGTGACAGCAGACGCAGCAGCGGCCAGAACGACGCCGGCGTCGTCGCGGTGTCGTACAGGCTCGCGCCCCACGCGCGCGCGTCCCGCGCGCCGCGGACGAACTCCGCGACCTCGGTCGCGGTGACGGCGTTCGCGACGCCGCCGATGACGTGGACCGGCAGCCCCGTGTAGCGCGCGGCGAGCGAGACGTTGTCGCGGGTGTACCGGTACGCCGCGTGCGCCGGGTTGGTCCCGCGGTCGGTGCGGTACGACCAGTACGCCATCGGCAGCACGACGTCGGCGTACGTGCCGATCGCCGCCCAGGGGAAGCCCTGCCACAGCGCCGGGTTGAGCGACATGCCGACCGGCGAGGGGACGATCGCGCCGATCGGGTACCTCGTGCCGAGCGCAGCGCGTACGCGCTGCAGGTGCGCGACGACGCCGTCGTTGAACTCGGCACCCGACGCCGACGCGCCGCGGTGCTCGACGTCGACGCCCACCGCGTCGAAGCGGTTGCCCTTCGCCGTGACGAATCGCGCCGCCGCGACAGTCCGCGCCACGTCCCGGTCGAGGTGCTCGCTGTACCCCGGCAGGTACCACGCGACCGCGCGCAGCCCCGCGGCATGTGCCGCGTCGAGCCACGCGGCGGTCCTCGCGGTGTCCGCGATCGCGGCCGGGGAGTCGAAGCGGGCCGTCTCGAAGTACAGCGTCCGGACGCCGTACGCGCGCATGGTCGCGACCGCGGCCGCAGGCGACAGCGCCCCGTCGAACAGGTCGACCCACGCGCCGAGGTGCCGGAACGTCGCCGTCGACGGCCGCGCCTGCGTGCGCGCGACGACGCGCGCCGGCTCCGCGACGAGCACCGTCGCGGACCCTCCGGCGGCGGCCACGGCGAGGGCGGAGCCGCGCACCGTGGCGCCGGGCGTGACGTCGCGCGTGACCCAGACGGCACCGCTGCGCTCGGCGAGGACCGCGTGACCGGCGCCGCTCGTCCACGCGACGAACACACGGCCGGCGGACGCGGTCGCGCGCGGCGCCGTTCCCGACGTCGCGAGCACCCGGCTGCGCCACGCGCCGGCGGTGTCGTCGGCGTACATGACGCGCCCCGCCTGCGTCCACGCGAGGAGCTGCCTGCTCGCGCTCGCGGCCATCGACGGCGCGCCGCTCGCGCCGTTCGCGGTCACCTGCGCGAACGACCACCTCCCGCCGGTGCTGCGGGCGCGGTGGACGTCGGTGCGGCCCGACGAGGGGACACGGCGCTGGTACGCCAGCGCCATGCTGCCGTCGGCGAGCCTCGCGAGCGACGGGCGGTCGTCGTCGCGCGGCGAGAGCCACGTGATCCGCTGCCGCCACGACGTCGTGCCGATCGTCCGCGCCTGGAACAGCGAGGACCCGCCGGCGACCCGCTCCGACCACACGGCCCACCACGTGCGGCCGGCGGCGACGACGTCGCCCGACAGCGCGGTCGCGGTGGAGAGCCGCGCGGGCGCGACGTACGTCCCCGCGTGCGTCCGCCGGCCCAGCCGCAGGCCGTCGCGGGCGGCGTAGAGCAGGTACGTGCTCGCCCCGTCGTCCGCCACCGCGAGCACCCGGCCGCGGAACGGCGCGGGCGTCGCGTGCCACGTGCCCGCGCGGCGCTCGACGTACGTCGCCGCGCTAGCCGCGCAGGTGCCGCCCTCGGCGCGGACGAAGCCGCGCGGCACGCCGTCGCTGCCCGTCGCCGCGTCCCCGCTCGCCGTCGCCGAGGTGCAGCCGAACGTCGTGACGACGGCCGGCCCCGACGGCGCCCACGACGCCGCCGCCGGTGGCGCGACGAGCGCCCCGGCGGCCAGCGCCAGGGCGGCCGCCGCGGCGCTCGAAGGAGCCCTCATCGTGTCCCTCCGCTCCCGCACCCGGCGCCGGTCACGCCTTCAGCGCACGTGGGCGCCGGGAGGGCGGCCGGCCGTCACGAGCACCACACCGGCAAGGACGAGCAGGCCACCCAGCAACGCCGTCGTGCCGAGCGGGCCCGGGCCGGTCCGCGGCAGCGTCTTGACGATCTTCACGCCCTTCACGGACGGGCTGACGGCCGGCGACTCGATCCTCGTCGGCAGCACGGTCGGCTCGACGGTCGGCTCGACGGTCGGCTCGACGGTCGGGCTCACGCTCGGCTCGACGGTCGGCGAGACGGTCGGCGAGACGGTCGGCGACACCGTCGGCGACGGCGACTCGGTGGGCTCGACCTCCCTGACCCAGAACGTCTTCGACTTCGTGTCGTTCCCCTGCGACACGTCGGTCGTGACGGTGACCTTGACGTGGAACCCCTGGACCTCGTGCTCCTCCAGGCCGGTCAGGTCGAGGAGGTAGGTCTCCGTGTGGTTCAGGTCGCCGCCCGTGCCGCTCGCCATGAACGTGAACGACGTCCGGCCCTCGACGATCGGCACCGCGTCCTTGCCGCTCGGCTCCTGGGCCGAGAACGACACCGACGTCGTGCGCGTCCCGGCGTCGAACCCGTACCAGGTGATCGTGAACGGGTTCGCGACGTGCGGGTGGTTCGCGCTGTCCGTGTCGTCGACGGAGTCCACGTCGGCGCTGCCGATCTTGACGGTGCCGTTGTTGCCGGGCGCCGCGTCGCTGGTCGTGGTGACGCCGGCGACCAGCGCCCCCTGGGCGAGCAGCATGCCTCCGGCGACGAGCCAGCCCCCGAGCCTGCGGTGCGCTCGTGTCATGGCGTGCCTCCTCGATCGTCCTTCTCCTCCTCCCACCGTGGCCCCGGGACGGCGGCGGCGGACCTGGCGTTCGGCCCCGAACTGCCAGGCGCTTCGGCCCTGTCGCGCGAGACCGGCACAGCGTGGGATGAACGTCATGACGTACGGACACGCGGTGACGATGACCACGCCGTTCGAGCCGGCCGTGGAGCGCGTACGGGAGGCGCTCGCGCGGCAGGGGTTCGGCATCCTGTGCGAGATCGACGTGCGGGCCACGCTGCGCGCGAAGATCGGCGCGGACGTCGGGCCGTACCTGATCCTCGGCGCGTGCAACCCGCCGCTCGCCTACCAGGGCCTCACCGCCGAGCCGTCGCTCGGGCTGCTGCTGCCCTGCAACGTCGTCGTCCGCGCGGTCGACGACTTCACGACGCGCGTCGAGGCGGTGGACCCGGCGGCGTTCGTGACGGTCACCGGCAACGCCGGGCTCGAGCCCGTCGCGCGGGCCGTCGCCGGGCACCTCGCCGCGGTGCTCGACGAGCTCGGCGACCCGGCGCTGCCGGCGGGAGCCTCCCGATGACCGGCCGCCGGCCCGGCCCGCCGTCGCCGGAACGCGACGGCGCCGCGTCCCTCCACGACGTGGAGGCCGAGGCGGGTGACGAGGAAGGTCTCGACGACCTGTTCGTGGTCGACCACGCGGAGGCGCGGGCGCTCGGCATCGAGCTCGACCCGGTCCCCGACGGCGAGCCCGGCCTCACCTGAGAGCGATCTCCAGGCGCACGTCCGGCGGCTCGCGCAGCGTGTTCTGCACCGTGCACCGCTCGACCACGCGGCGCAGTGCCTCGGCCCGCTCGGCGGGGAACGCCTCCGGCACGTCGACCGTCAGGTCGATCCCGGCGACGCGCGCCGGGTGCCCTTCGGCCATCCGGAACGCGCAGCGCACGCCGAGCCCGTCCGGTGCGACGTCGTGCCTGCGGAGGAACCTGCCCGCGTAGAACGCCACGCACGACGCGAGGCTCGCCGCGAACAGCTCCGTCGGCGTCGGGCCCGTGTCGGTCCCGCCGTCCTCGACAGGCTGGTCCACGACGAGCTCGTGGCCGCGGATCGTGACGGCGAACGCGTCGCCGCCCAGGTGCCGTACCGCCACTCCGGTCATCGCGTCGCCTCCAGGGGTACGTGCGCGACGAACCAGTCGCGCGCCAGCTCCGCCACCGTGCGCAGCGTGCCGCGCTCGGCGAACAGGTGCGTCGCGCCGGGCACCACGACGAGCCGCGCCTCGCACCGGAGCGTGGCGAGAGCGTCGCGGCTGAGGTCGAGCACGGCGTGGTCGTCACCGCCCACGACGAGCAGCGTGGGTGCGCGCACCGACGACAGCCGCGACCACGCGAGGTCGGGCCGGCCGCCGCGCGTGACGATCGCCGCGACCTCCGCGTCCGGGTCGGCGACGGCCCACAGCGCCGCGGCCGCACCGGTGCTCGCGCCGAACCAGCCGACCGCGCGCGGTCCCCTGCGCGTCGCGCGCAGCCACTCCGTCGCGTCCCGCAGACGGTGCGCCAGGAGCTCGACGTCGAGCACGCCCGCGCGTTCCTCGGCGGCGGTCAGCAGGTCGAGCAGCAGCGTGCCGAGCCCGGCCTCCTGCAGCACCGACGCGACGTAACGGCCGCGCGGGCTGTCGGCGCCGCTGCCGGTGCCGTGCGCGAACACGACCGTCATCGGCGCTCCCGCGGGGATCGTCAGCCACCCCGGCAGGAGCGCGCCGGCAGCCGGCACGCGGACGTCGCCTCCCGCCGCCGGATCACCGCGCGGCGGCATCGCCCGCAGCAGGCGGGACGCCTCGAGCAGTGCCGACACCTCGTCGTCGTCGACCGCGGGGAACTCGACGTACCACTGCCCGACCGCGAAGAAGTGCTCCGGGGCCGCGAGGCAGACGACCTCGTCGGCGACGCCGCGCAGCACCGTGAGCGCCTCCCGCGACGCCACGGGGAACGCGAGCACCACGCGTGCGGCGCCCGCCGCGCGGACGACCTGGCACGCGGCGCGGGCGGTCGCGCCGGTCGCGGCGCCGTCGTCCACGAGGACGGCCGTCACGCCCGTCAGCGGCACGGGCGGGACGCCGTCGCGCAGCCGGCGCACGCGGGCGTCGAGCCGCGCGCGCTCGTAGCGGCCCGCGGCCTCGAACTCCTCGCGCGTGACGCCGGCGGCAGCCACGACGGCGTCGTTCACCACGACGACCCCGCCCTCGCCGAGCGCCCCCATCGCGACCTCCGGCTCGTGCGGCAGGCGCAGCTTGCGGACGACGACGACGTCGAGCGGCGCGCCGAGCGCGCGCGCGACCTCGTACGCCACGGGGACGCCGCCGCGCGGCAGCCCGAGGACGACCGTGCCCGGCCCGCGCAGGTGGACCAGCCGGGCCGCGAGGGCGTGGCCCGCCTCCGACCGGCCGGCGAACATCACCGCACCCCGGCCGCCGCGCCGACCGACGCCGCGAGCCGCGCCCCCCACTCGCGCGCGCGGTCCGCCTCGCCGTCCAGCAACGGGCCCGTCGTGCCGTCGACCCAGAACGTCTCCGCCGGCTCCGCGACGCGGAACCCGAGCCTGCGCAGCCGCTTCTCGGCCTTGTGCGCGGCTGATCCCGGCACCCGCGGGTGGCGGACCCGCGTGTCGAACGCCGCCACCGCGGCATGCCCTGCCGACAGCGCGTCGAGCCACTCGCGCAGCCCGATGCCGCGCGACACGAGGGGTCCCTTCGCCTGCTCGGAGGCGGACTTGCGCGTGCTGTCCCGGCTCAGCCCGAACGCGTGCGTCGGGCCTCCCGCGACGAGCAGGGAGACGTCGTCGGGGACCTTCGCGGGGGCCGCTCCGACCTCGACCAGGCCGACGTCGAGCCGCGACGCGATGCCGTCCGCGATCGCGCGGGCGATCGCCTGGGTGTTGCCGAACATGGACTCGTACACCACTAGTGCTCTCATAGCCGCAGCGTGGGCGCCTCAGGGGCCGTGGGCCAGGGGCGGGCGACTCGTCCGCGCGGGACGTTCGGCACGCGGCGCGTGACGGCGTCGCGGCAGCGCCAGGCGGAACACCACGAGCCCGAGCACGGTCGCTGCCGTCACGACGTTCGCGTACCTGACGGCGGGTGACGCCGCGTCCGCGCCGGCCGTGAACAGGTGCGCCGTCGCGAGGACCCAGAGGGGGAACGACAGCAGGTGCACCGCGCGCCGGACGCGGCGCGGCAGGCGCCGCTGGAGCAGCGACGTCGCCTCGACCGCGACGAGCAGGTACGCCGCGACGACGCCCCACGCCACCGCGGCCGGCCGCCACCCCGACGCGAACGGCACGAGGACGTCGGCGGCGCCGAAGTGGACGTACGAGTCGGCGACGAGCGCCGCGACGTGGACCGCGGTGAAGACGACGGCGAGCCCGCCGAGGAACCTGTGCAGGTCGAGCACCCAGCCGCGGCCGGGCCGCTTCGACCACGACCGCGTCGAGACGAGGAGCCCCCACACCACCGAGGCGCTGACCACCGCCCACGCGACGAGGCCGCTGGCGCGCGCGACGTACCAGGCCAGGTGCGCGTTCACGACGCCGCCGCGAGAAACGGCGCGAGCCCCACGCCGGTACGGGCAGTCCCGTCCGCGAGGTGGAGCAGCGCCGCGCCGCCCAGCCTGCTCACGTCGGCGATCGCGCGCCGCGACCCGGCGAGCAGCGCCGTCGTGGCGAGCACCTCCGCCCACCATCCCTCGCCCGCGACCACCGTCGCCGACGCGACGTCGGTCGTCGCGGAGCGGCCCGTGCGCGGGTCGACGACGTGGTGTGCCGGCTCGCCACCCGCGCGCCAGGTCTTCGCCGCCGGCGAGCTCGTGGCGACCGCCCCGTCGGCCAGCAGGAGATGGGTGTGCGCGGTGCCGTCCGGCGCCTCGACGGCGACGCGCCACTCGCCGCCGTCCGGCGACTCGCCGCGGACCCGGAGGTCGCCGCCGACGTTGACGCACAGCCCGTCGGCGTGGGTCCGCTCGACGACGAGGTCGGCCGCCCTGCCCTTGCCGATCGCGCCGAGGTCCAGCCGTACGCCCCTGGGCAGCCGCACCGCCGACCGCGCGGCGTCGAGCCGTACCCCCTGGCAGCCCGGCGCGGGCGCGGGCGGCCGCGTAGGGACGACCTCCGAACCGACCCGCTCGTACGACCGGTCGTAGCCGAGCGCGGCCAGCGCGGGCTCGACCGTCGGGTCGAACCGCCCGCCGGTCGCCGACCAGGCCGCCACCGCCCGCGACACCACGTCGAACGTCTCCGTGCTCACGACCGCGCGTCCCGTCGCGTTGAGCCTGCTCAGCTCGCTGCCGGCGAGGAAGCGCGACCACCTCGTCTCGAGGTCCAGCACGAGCCGCTCCGCGTCGTCCGCCGCGCGCGCCGCCGTGGCCGCCGCGGCAACGGCGACGACGTGGCAGTCGCTGCCCATGGCGCGGAACCGCCGCTCAACGACTGCCATGGCTCGTCGTCACGGGCTGCGGGGCGGGCTGCGCGACAGGCTGGGACACAGGCTGCGGGACGGGCTGGGCGCGGCGGACGACCACGCGCCGGGCGGGCGGTCGCGGGGGCGGCACGACGTACGCCGGAGCGGGCCGGCCGGCGCGAGCGGCGGCGGGCGGGGCGGCGGCCGGGACGGCGGGCGGCGCCGGGTGGTGGACGCGGACGACCACCCGCACGACCGGTGCCTGCCGCGGCGCGACAGGCGCGGGGACGTCCGCGACAGGCGCGACGGCGGCCACCTCCTCCGCGGCGGCCAGGCCCCCGACGATGCCGAACGTCGCCGCGGCGCTCAGCCCGCTCGCGAGCACGCGGCTCGCCGCCGCGGGACGGCTCCGGCGCGGCTTGTCAGTCATCGCTCTCGGGCTCGTCGTCGTCGCTCTCGTACTCGTCGTCCTCGTGCTCGATCTCGTCCTCGTGCTCGCCCTCGTCCTCTTCCTCGTACACGGGACCGTCGCTCGCGCCTGCCTCCGCGCCGCCGGTCGCGTACGCGGGCGCGGGCTCCTCGACGGTCACGACCTCCTCGGCCTGGCCGGCGGGCGCTGCCGCGGGCGGGGGCGGCGGGGCGGGCACGGCGGCCCGGCTCGCCGGGCGGGCGGGCTCCGGCGACGCGGTGACGTCGACGTACACCGTCTGGACGCGCGGCCGCTCCGGCTCGGCCGGGGCGGCGGCCACGGGGCTGAGCATGCCGGTGGGCCCGCTGGTGTGCGCGGCGCCGAACATGCCGAGCGTCGTGCCGACGGCGAACGTCGCGCCGGCGACGGAGAGCGCGACGCTCGCCGCGAGGGCGAGGGCGGTACGGCGGGTCATGAGCGAGTCCTTCCGGTGGGGAAACCGCGGCTGCACGACTACCGTAGGAAGCGGCTCGCGAAGGGTTGCCCAGCACCAGGCAAGCGCGAGGTAAACGTTCCGACGCAAATGGGGTGTGCCGTGCGCGTGCTCGTCGTCGAGGACGACGACTCCATCGCCGAGCCGCTCGCGGACGGGCTGCGCCGCGAGGGCTTCACGGTCGAGCGCGCCGCCACGGCCGCGGCCGCGCTGGCCGCCGACCCGGGCGACGTCGTCCTGCTCGACCTGCGGCTGCCCGACCTCGACGGGTACGAGGTGTGCCGCCGGCTGCGCGCCCGCAGCGACGTCCCGATCATCATCGTCACGGCGCGCTCCGAGGAGGTCGACCGCGTCGTCGGCCTGGAGCTCGGCGCCGACGACTACCTCGTCAAGCCGTTCGGGTTCCGCGAGCTCGTCGCGCGGATCAGGGCGGTGACGCGGCGGTCGGCGCGCGCGACGCCGATCATCCCGCTGGAGGTGGGCGCGCTGCGCGTCGACCGCCGCGCGCGGATGGTGTGGCTGGACGGCGCGGAGGTGGCGCTGACGCCGAAGGAGTTCGACCTGCTCGCGCTGCTGGCGAGCGAGCCGGGCGCCGTGCTGACCCGCGAGCGGATCCTCGACGAGGTGTGGGACCCGCACTGGTTCGGCCCGACCAAGACCCTCGACGTCCACGTGTCGTCGCTGCGGCGCAAGCTCGGCGACCCCGGCTGGATCGAGACCGTCCGCGGCGTCGGGTACCGGCTCCGGGCGGGCTGATGCGCGCGCGGCTCCTCACGAGCTACCTCGCGCTGGCGGCGTTCGTGCTGACGCTGCTCGCGGTGCCGCTCGGCGTCGTCTCCGCGCGGCTGGAGACCGGGCGGCTGCGCGACGAGGTCAAGCACGACGCGCTCTCGTTCGCCCTCCTCGCGGAGGAACGGCTGGAGGGCGAGGCGGACACCGACGTCCAGGCGCTCGCCGTGGCGTACCAGGAGCGGGTGGGCGCGCGCGTCGTCGTCGTCGACGCGGCAGGGCAGGCGATCGCGGACTCCGCCCCGACGCCGGGCGACTCGGCGTCGTTCGCCAACCGGCCCGAGATCGCGGCCGCTCTCGCGGGGCAGGAGGTCGCCGGCACCCGGCACTCCGCGACCCTGGGCGGCGAGCTGCTCTACGTCGCGGTCCCCGTCGCCACCCACGGCCGTGTCGACGGCGCGGTCCGGATCACGTACCCGACGCGGCTCGTCCGCGAGCGGATCCGGCGCACCTGGCTGGCCCTCGCGGGGGCGTCGCTCATCATCCTGCTGCTCGCGGGCATCGTGGGGCTCGTCCTCGCGCAGTCGTTCACCGGCCCGCTGCGCGACCTCGAACGCACCGCCGCGCGCGTGGGCAGCGGCGACCTCACCGCGCGCGCGCCGGTGCCCCGCCGGCTCCCCGAGATCCGCGCCGTCGCCCTCGTCCTCAACGACACGGTCGCCAAGCTCGACGCGCTGCTCGGGTCGCAGCGGGAGTTCGTGGCGGACGCCTCGCACCAGCTCCGTTCGCCGCTCGCCGCGTTGCGGCTGCGCCTCGAGAACCTCGAACGCGACCACGGCGGCTCCCCCGACCTGGCGGCGGCGACCGCGGAGGTGCGGCGGCTAGGGCGGCTCACCGACGCGCTGCTGGCGCTCGCGCGCGGCGACGCGGTGCCCGCGGACCGCGTGCCCTACGACGCCGGCGAGGTCGTCGCCGCCGCCGTCGCCACGTGGGAGCCGTACTTCACGGAGGCCGGCGTGCGGCTGGCCGCCCGGCCGGCGAGCGCCGAGGTCCTGGGCCGGCCGGGCGACCTGGCACAGGTCCTCGACAACCTGCTCGCGAACGCGGCGGACGCCTCGCCGCCCGGCGGCACCGTCACCGTCTCGGTCGAGCCGCTCGACGGGGGCGGCGCCGATGTCGTCGTCGCCGACGAAGGCCTCGGGCTGTCCGCCGAGGAGAGGGAGCGCGCGTTCGACCGGTTCTGGCAGTCGCCGGGGCGGCAGTCGGCCGGCGGCTCCGGGCTCGGCCTGGCGATCGTGCGCCAGCTCGTCCGCGCGCACGGCGGCGCCGTCGGCCTCGAGCCCGTGGAGCCGCACGGCCTCGCGGTGCGCGTCACCCTGCCGCCGCGGCCTCGCTGAGGCCCGGGTTCGTCACCAGGACGAACCCCCGTGGAAGCGGCGGGCGCCCACCAGCCCGAGCGCCCACAGCCCGACCACACCGGCGACGGCGGGGACGAGCAGCGCCCACGACGTCTCGATCGCGAACGCGACGACCGCCGTCCCCACGGTCGCGGTCGCCAGCATCGGAGCGAGCGCGCCGTCGGTGCCGCGGGCGAGGGTGTCCCGCCACTGCACCCACACGAGCGCGAGCGCGCCGGCGAGAGCGACCGCGGCCATGCCCCGGGGGTCCTCGACGAACGGCATGCTGCCGCGGATCGAGTAGCCCACGAACGGCACCACGACAGCGAGCATCACGAGGGATGCGAGCAGGTCCTTGCGACTGAGCCTCATCTCTGCCTCCTCACGACCGGCCGCGCCGCGTCACGCGTCGACGAGGTATCCGGTCAGGATCACGGTGAACGACGCGTTCGCCGCCCTGGCGCGCTCGACCGCGAAGTGCAGCGCCTCGCCCGCGCCCACCGCGACCATCAGCGGCTCGGCGACCGTCCAGTAGTTCACGCCGCCGCCGGCCTGCGAGATCACACTCGGCGTCGTGGCTGTCGGCACGAACGTGAACACCGTGCCGGTGGCGCCGCTCACACCGATCTCGGCCAGCTCGAAGTAGTCGCCGAGCACGGTGCCGCCCCGGCCGGACACGCCGGTCAGGACCAGCCGTGCGCCCTCGGGAACGACGTACGCCCCGTCGTCGTCTCCTGGCACGTGGAACGTCGCCGTCGACAGCGTCGGCGACCCGTCGTTCGTCACGATCGACGCGGCGAGCACGACCCGCTGTCCGGTCCTGATGTCGACCCTTGCCTTCGTGAGCACGTTGGGCACCAGACCCACCTTCTTCCTCTCGGACCCCGGTGTGGGGGCGGACCTCAGGCCACGACGGCGCGGAGCCGCCGGAACACGTCGTCGGCGACGGCGCGGGCCTTGTCGACCGTCGCGGCCTGGTCGTCGTGCAGCGTCGCCAGCTCGGCGACGGCGTGACGCCACGCCGCGTCGGCCTCGGCCCCGCCGAGGTTCGCCTGCACGCGCAGCTCGTCCACGACCGTCCGGATGGCGCTCGTCGCGTCGTCGAGCGCGGCGCGGATCGCCTCGACCGAGTCGGCCTCGGCCGCGCGGATCTCGCCCCAGATGACGTTCGCCTCGCACTCGACCTTCGCGACGCCGCGCGCGACCTCGGCCGTCGCCAGCGTGACGAAGTCGCCGCCGAAGCCGCGGGCGCGGGCCAGCGCCTCGCGCAGCCGCGCGACGTCGGCGCGTACGGCCGTGACGCCCTCGACGATGTCCCTGCGCACGGGGTCGGCGCGGCGCTCCACGGGTGGGTCGGCGGCCGGCCCCGCCGTGGCCGGGTCGTCCTCGGCCAGGTGGTCGATCCGCGCGTCCGGCCCGGGGAAGTACGTCGCCACGTGGCCGTTGTCCGCCCAGCGGACGACGTACGGCGGGGTCCCGCCCGCGCCGTGGACCTCGAGGATCTCGGCGTCGCGCTCGGGCTCTCCCAGGTGGTGTCCGCGTACGACGACGCGGTCTCCGACGGTGGCGTGCATGGCTCCTCCTCAGGTGCGTTCGACTCGACCCTCGCGCCTTCCCGGGAGGGCGCCCAGGGCCGTACGCCCTGTCTCCTCAGGCCATCAGCCCGGTCAGCGTCACGAAGCCGTACGAGCGCGCGCGCAGCCCCGCGAGCACCTGCGGGAGCGCCGCCGCGTCGGTCGACGCGGCGCCGACGTGGAACAGGAGGATCGCGCCGGGCGCCGCCGCCGCCAGCGTCGTGCGGACGACCTCCGCCGCCGGCACACCGCGCCAGCCGCGCGAGTCGACGGTCCACATCACGACGTAGCGGTAGCCGGCGGCGGCCACGTCGCGGTCGACGGAGGCGTCGCGGTCGCCGTACGGCGGCCGGAACCACCGGCGGACCTCGGGTCCGGGTGCCGCGGCGGCGATCGCGGACTCGGCACGCCGCAGGTCGGCGCAGCGCGCCTCCCGCGTCCGGACGACGCGGTCCGAGGAGACGCCGGTGAACGACCTGTGGGTGTCGCTGTGGTTGACGATCTGGTGCCCTTCGCGGCGCATCCGGGCGACGAGGGCGGGGTTGCGCCGCGCGAAGTCGCCGGTGACCCCGAAGCCGGCTGGGATGCCCGCGGCGGCGAGCGTGTCGAGGATCGTGGCGGTCGAGCCGGCGTCCGACCCGGCGTCGAACGTCAGCGCGACCACCCGGCGGGTGGCCGGCCCGCGGGAGACGACCGCGGCCGGCGCGGCACCGGGGAACGCGCAGGCCGAGGCCGTCGGGCTAACGGTCGGGCTGACCGTCGGGCGGACGGTCGGCGTCGTGGGAGTCACCGGCGGGCGCGTCGTCGTGGTGGCCGTCGGCGCCGCGCTCGACGTCGCGGCGGACGGCGCCGGCGTCGCGGCCGGCTCGCCGGGCGCGCACGCGACGACGAGCAGCAGGAGCGCGGCGGTACGCATGACCGGAGTGCACCTCGCGGCCCCGCCCCGCGCGAGGGCCGGACGACTCCTGGATCTGGTGCCGGACGACCCTGCGTCCGCGCGCCTACGGCACCGCATGGTCGGAGGGTGCCGCCGGTCACGCTGTCGCCGCCGGCCACGGCACCCCGCCGTGGCCTGACCGATGCGGAGGTGCTGGCCCGCCGCGACGCCGACGGCCCCAACGAGCTGCCGCGCCCGAAGCCGCCCTCGCCACTACGGCGGCTCGGCGCGCAGCTCGTCCACTTCTTCGCGCTGCTGCTGTGGGTGGCGGCGGCGCTCGCGGTCGTCGCGGGCATGACGCAGCTCGCCGTCGCCATCGTCGCGGTCGTCGTCGTCAACGGCGTCTTCGCGTTCGTGCAGGAGCACCGTGCCGAACGCGCCGCCGAACGCCTCGCCGACCTGCTGCCCAGGCAGTCCACCGTCCGCAGGGACGGAGAGGTTCGCGTCGTCGACGCGCGCGACCTCGTCGCCGGCGACGTCGTCCTGCTCGACGCCGGAGCCAGGGTCGGCGCGGACCTCGCGCTGGCCGAGGTCGCGGACCTCGCGGTGGACACGTCGATCCTCACCGGCGAGTCGTCGCCCGAACGTCCGGCAGCCGGCGACGTCGCGTTCGCGGGGACGTTCGTCGTCGGCGGGGAGGCGACGGGCGTCGTCGTCGCGACCGGCGCGCGGACCCGCGTCGGCGGTCTCGCGGCGCTCACCCGGGCCGGCCGGCGGCCGCGCACGCCGATCGCCGTCGAGCTCGACCGGGTCGTCCGCGCCGTCGCCGCCGTCGCGGTCTGCGTCGGGGTCGCGTTCTTCGGCGCCGGCCTGCTGCTCGGGATGGCGGCGACCGACGGGTTCCTGTTCGCCGTCGGGGTGACCGTCGCGCTCGTTCCCGAAGGGCTGCTGCCCACCGTCACGCTGTCGCTCGCCATCGGCGCGCAGCGCATGGCGCGCAGGCACGCCGTCGTCCGCCGCCTCGAAGCGGTCGAGACCCTCGGCTCGACGACGTTCGTCTGCACCGACAAGACCGGCACGCTCACGCGCAACGAGATGGCCGTCGTCGCGGCGTGGACCCCGTGGGGCGACGCGACCGTGACCGGCGAGGGGTACGCCCCCGACGGCGAGGTCACGACGGACGCGCGCGACGCCGTCCGCGCTCTCGCGCAGAGCGCGTTCTCCGCCTCGACCGGCCGGGCCATCCAGGACGGCGGCGAGTGGGCCGCGCGCGGCGACCCGATGGAGGCGGCGCTCGACGCGTTCGCGCGGCGGTGCGGCATCCCGCCGGGCGAGCCTGAGGTGGCCGCGCGGTACCCGTTCGACTCACGCCGCCGGCGGATGTCCGTCGTCGCCGGCGGGTCGCTCCACGTCAAGGGCGCCGTCGACACCGTGCTCCCCCGCTGCCGCGACGCGTACGACGCTGAGCGGGCAGCCCACGCGTACGCCGAACGCGGCCTGCGCGTCCTCGCGGTCGCGCGCGGCGCCGTCCCTGTCGCCGGGGCCACCGCCGACGACGCCGAACGCCACCTCAAGCTGCTCGGCCTCGTCGCCCTCGAGGACCCGCCCAGGGCGAGCGTCCACGAAGCGGTGGCGGCATGCAGGGATGCCGGCATCCGGCTGGCGATGGTGACGGGCGACCACCCCGCAACGGCGACCGCGATCGCGCGGGAGACCGGTCTCGCGCCCGCGACCGGCGGTGTCGTCGTCACCGGTGCGGAGCTGCCCGCCGGCGAGGCGGCGCTCGGCGCGCTGCTCGACGTCGACGGCATCGTCGTCGCGCGCGTCACGCCCGAGGACAAGCTGCGCATCGCGCGGGCGCTGCACGCGCGCGGCCACGTCGTCGCGATGACCGGCGACGGCGTCAACGACGGCCCTGCGCTGCGCGCCGCGGACATCGGCATCGCGATGGGCCGCAGCGGGACCGACGTCGCGCGCGAGGCCGCCGACCTCGTCCTGCTCGACGACGACTTCGCCACGATCGTCGCGGCGGTCGAGCAGGGGCGCGCGACGTTCTCCAACGTCCGCCGCTTCCTCACCTACCACCTGACCGACAACGTCGCCGAGCTGGCGCCGTTCGTCGCGTGGGCGCTCACCGGAGGCGCGTTCCCGCTCGCGCTCGGCGTCCTCCAGATCCTCGCGCTCGACATCGGCACCGACCTGCTGCCCGCGCTCTCCCTCGGCGCCGAGCCGGCGACGTCCGCCGCCATGGCGAAGCCGCCCGCGCGCCGCCACCTCATCGACCGCCGGGTGCTCGGACGGGTCTTCGGCGTGCTGGGGCCGGCCGAGGCCGCGGTCGAGCTGGCGGCGTTCGCGGCGGTGCTCTGGGCCGGCGGCTGGCGGTTCGGCGACGTGCCCGCCCCCGCGCTGCTCGCGGCCGCGTCGGGGACGGCGTTCGCCGCCGTCGTCCTCGGGCAGCTCGCCAACGCGTACGCCTGCCGCAGCGCGACGCGGCCTGCCCACCGGCTCGGGTGGACGCGCAACCGGCTGCTCACGGCGGCGGTCGCCGTGGAGCTCGCGCTGCTCGCGGCGTTCGTCGGCCTGCCGGTCCTCGCGCGGGCGCTCGACCACGCCGCGCCGACCGCGCTGGGGTGGGCGCTCGCCGCGTGCGCGGTCCCTGCCGTGCTGGCGGCGGACACGCTGCACAAGCGGCTGCGTCACCGCCGGCGGCCTACTGGTGCGACGACCGGCGGGACCGCCCGACGAGGGCGTTCTTCGGCACCCACGGCTGGTCGTGACCCCGCTTGACGGTGACGCTCTTCCTCGGGCTGATCGGCGCCACGTGGTGACGCCTCGCCGCGTTCTTCCTCATCGTCCGCTCCTGTCAGTCGAGACGTACGCGCTCGTCGTCGCGCGGGACGACGCACGGCCTGCGCAGCTCGCGGCGCACCCGCTCGGACAGCGCTCGCGACGCGTCCGGCTCACCGTGCACGACGTACGTCATCTCCGGCTCCCGCGGGGTCCTGCGCATCCAGTCGACGAGCTCGCCCGAGTCGGCGTGCACGGAGAAGCCCGGCACCGACACGACCTCCGCGCGGACGGGCACGTACCTGCCGAGCATCTTCACGACCTGCTCGCCGTCGGCCAGCGCGCGGCCGCGGGTGCCGAACGCCTGGTAGCCGGGGAGGATCACCGTGTTGCGCTCGCCCGGCAGCCGCTGCGTGAGGTGGTGCACCACGCGCCCGCCCGTCGCCATCCCCGACGCCGACACGACGACGAACGGCCCCTGCTGCCGCCCGATCGCCATCGACGCCTCCACGCTGCTGGCCTCGACCAGCCCACCCAGGTCGAACGGGTCGTCGCCGTCGAGGATCCCGGGCCGGATCTCGTCGCTGCGCGCCGCGATCGCGGCGCGGTAGACGCGCAGGGTCGCGAGCGCCATCGGGCTGTCGGCGTACACGGGGACGCGCGGAATCCGGCCTGACTCCATCAGCGACCGGAGGTGGTAGAGCACGACCTCCGTACGGTCCACCGCGAACGCCGGGATCACGACGACGCCGTCGCGCGCCACGGTCCGGACTATCGCGTCGGCGAACGTCTCCCGCGCGCTGACGTCCTCGTGGGTGCGGTCGCCGTACGTCGACTCGACGACGAGCACGTCCGCGCCGGCCGGCGGCTCCGGGGGCCGCAGGACCGGGTGGTCAGGCCGTCCCAGGTCGCCCGAGAACTCGACGGTCCGCCGGTCGGCGCGCAGGTCGAGCCGCACGCTCGCCGAGCCGAGGATGTGCCCAGCCCTGCGCAGGACGACGTCGACGTTCGGCGCGATCTCGGCCAGCTCACCCGTCGGCAGCGCGACGGTCCTGGACAGCGCGACCTCGACGTCGCGCTCGGTGTACAGCGGCACTGCCGGGCGGTGCTTGCCGTACCCCTTGCGGTTGGCGTAGTCGGCCTCCTCGGCGAGCAGTCGCGCACTGTCGGCCAGGATGATCCGCATCAGCTCGATCGTGTGCGCCGTCGCGAACACCGGCCCGCGGAAGCCGCCCCTGACGAGGGCCGGCAGGTAGCCGGAGTGGTCGAGGTGCGCGTGCGACACGACGACCGCGTCGATCTCGTCGGGCGGCACGGGAAGCTTCGCGCGGTTGCGGTCGCGCAGCGCGCGCAGGCCCTGGAACAGCCCCGCGTCGACGAGCACCCGCGAGCCGCCCGCCTGCACGAGGAACTTGCTGCCCGTCACGGTCCCCGCGCCGCCGAGGAACCGCAGCAGCGGGGCGTCGCCGGTCATGACGTCACCAGCTCGGCGAGCGGGGTGCCGGTGTCGACGACGCGCGCGAGATGCGCCCGCCGCAGCCCGTCGACCACCGGTCCGGCGGGATCGGCGAGCCAGAGCCGGCCGTCACGCCGGTGCGCGTCGTGCATCGCGGCGACCACCGGCGCGAGCCCTGCCACGTCCGTCACCGCGGTGACGCCCGCGCAGTCGACGACGACGTTGCGCGGCGCACGGTCGCAGGCGTCACGCAGCGCGTCCCTGAGGACGGCCGCGGTGCGATGGCAGAGCTCCCCGTCGAGGTACAGCGTCGTCCGCAGCCGGCCCTCGACGACGCGCGTCGTGAGCTCGGCGCCGGCTGTGGCGTCCAGCACCGTCATCGTCCTCGCCTCCTCGAACGCCCTGACACTGCGCGCGGGCCCGCGGGCGCGGCAGAGTCGTTGGTCCCTGCCGGCCAGGGCGTGTCGCACGACCCCCCGGTCACGTCCGCAACCGGGTTGCGGGCCGTGCCGGGAGAAGAAGCAATGCGCACCCCGATGCCGCGCCGAGGTCGTCGCGGGACGCGAACGGTCACACGGTCACCAGCCGCTCGTCGTCGCGAGGGCTAGAGCCAGCCGGTCGCGTTGAGGTTGACCCACAGCAGCACCGCGACACCCGTCACGCCGCCTACAGCGGCCGCCGCGATGCCGAGCCTGCGCGGCGTCCACCGCTGGACGCGCACCCGCGGCACCGGCGGCAGCGCGTCCCTGAACGCACCGAGCAGGTCGCGGCCGTCCGCGTGGAGCAGCGCGCGCAGCTGGGACGGCATCGTCACGGCGTGCGTCGAGGCGAACGCCGCCGCGACGTCCGCCGGCTCGAACGCCACGCACGCGCGGTCGAGGACGCGCCGCGCGTCGGTGCGCAGCGCGAGGACCAGCATCATGTTGGCCAGGTCGACCGACTTACGCCACGCGCTCGGCCGGACCTCGCCGAACGCCACGTCGATCAGCCAGATGCCGTCGGCGCGCAGGAGGACGTTCGACGGCTTGACGTCGCGGTGCGCGACGCCGGCCCGCCACATCGTGCGGACCTGGGCGAGCGCGTCGTCGACGACGAAGTCGTCCACCTCGGCCCGCCGCAGCTCGGTCGCGCCGTCGAGGAACTCCGTCAGCACCATGTACTCGCGCTCGGGGACGACCTCGACCACCCCGAGCGGGCGCGGCACCCTGACGCCCGCGTCGCGCATCACGCGCAGCAGGTAGTCCTCGTGCTCCACCAGCGAGCGGACGTTCGCGAACGGCGCCTCGTCCTCCAGCGCGCCGTACCGGATCGCCCGCACGATCTTGAACGCCCTGTCCGAGCGCAGGTGGCTCGTCGAGTACAGCTTCGCGAACAGCCGCTCGGGGCCCGGCCCTTCGAGCGTGAGCAGCATCGGCGTCGACCCTGCCGACCCCGCGAGGTTGAACGGCTCCATCGAGACGACGTGCAGCCCCGCCTGCTCGAGCACCGCCCGCGAGATCGCGGTACGGCGCGCCCCGAGGTCGAGGTGCGCCGGCGTCCTGTTGCGCCGCACGGGGAACAGCGCGTCCGGCGCGAGGACGTCGAACCCCACGACGGCGAGCGCCGCGCCGAACACCGCGCCGACGACCGCGGCGCTCGGCCGGTCGAGACCGAGGAACACCCTGGCGAGCGCGAACACCGCGACCAGCGGTGCCGCGACCGCGAGGACCCGGCGGCGGACCCGGCCCGCGGGGACGAGCGCGTACGCCGCCGCGACCGCCGTCACCGCGACCCCCGCCACCGGCCAGCTCGGCATCGCGTCGCCACCGGCGCGGACGAGGTAGCCGACGCCGTACGGCCTCGGGTGCGCGAGGGTGTCCGCCATCGTCGTGACGAGCGTGAGCTGCACGACGCCGACGAACACCGCGAGCCGCCGCCACTGCCGCGTCACGACGAGCGCCACGACGACGCCCCAGCCCACGACGCGGATGGCCGCCCCCGCGGACAGCGTCGGGAACGTCTCGCGCAGGCTCGCCGAGTACCGAGCGCACCAGCGCAGCACCGCGTCGTCGACCGCGTCCACCCGGCCAGAGGCGCCGAGTCCCGGCAGCCAGACCCAGACCACGGCCAGCGCGAGCGCCACCACCCAGGGGCGCGCCGTACGCGCGAGGCCGTGCGGCATCATCGGCGGCTCGGCGGCGGGCCGGCGCGGGCCGAGGAGCAGCCCGGCCGCGCGCGCGACGGCGGGCCGGCGCACGTGTCCCGGTGCGGCCATGGGTGCCACGGTCCGCGCGCCCGCGGCACGCGACGAGTGCCTTCCGGCCCGCTCACACGGGCAGTTGGGCCCTGTCGCGCGAGCCGCCGGACGCGGTTCCGTGAACGCATGGCCGCGCAGACGACGCTGCTCTCCCGCCCGGCTGCGGCGCGCGTCCGCCATGCCCGCGCGACCGGCAGGCATCTCGGCGACGTCGTACGGATGGGCCTCGCCGCCGCCGTCTTCGGTGTCACGGTGCTCGCCGTCCAGCGCGACCGGCTCTCGCTCGCCGAACGCGACCTGTTCCGTCTCTTCAACGACCTGCCCCAGGCGCTCTACTGGCCGGTCTGGGCGGTCATGCAGGCAGGCAACCTGTTCGGGCCGATCGTCGTCGGCCTCGTCGTCGCCGTGGCGTTCCGGCGCCGCAGGCTGGGCATCAGCATCGCCGCCGCCGGCACCAGCGCCTGGGTCGTCGCCAAGCTGGTCAAGGACTTCGTGCAGCGCGGGCGCCCGGCAGAGTTCCTCGGCGACCTGCTGCACGGCCCGACGACGGCCGGGCTCGGCTTCGTCTCCGGCCACGCGGCCGTGGCGGCGGCCATGGCGACGGCGGCGGCGCCGTACCTGCCGCGCCGCGCGCGCCGGCTGCTCTGGGCGCTCGCCTGGGTCGTCGGCTTCGGCCGCGTCTACACCGGCGCACACCTGCCTCTCGACATCGTGGGCGGCGTCGCCGTCGGGTGGTTCGTGGGGTCGCTCGTGCATGCCGCGTTCGGCGCCCCGCACGCGCGGCCGTCGCCCGACGCCGTCGCCGGCCTGCTGCGGCGGTCCGGTCTCCGGGCGCTCTCCGTCGAGCCCGCCTCGGTCCCTGCGCGCAGCTCGCACCCGTTCCACGTCACGACGGTCAGCGGACGCCGGCTGTTCGCGAAGGTCCTCGACCCCGACCGCCGCGACACCGACTGGCTGGTGCGCGCGGCGCGCGTCGTGCTGTTCCGCGACGTCCGCGACGTCGACGCGCTCGCACCCCTGCGGCACCAGGTCGAGCACGAGGCAGCCGCGATGCTCGCCGCGCGCGCGGCCGGCGTCCGCGTCCCGCGCGTCGTCCTCGCTCGCGCCACGGGCGCGTCCGCCGTGCTCGTCGTCGACGAGGTGCCCGGCAGCAGCCTCGCGGACTTGCCGGCGATCGGCGACGGACTGCTGCGGGAGGTCTGGACGCAGGTCGAGACGCTGCACGCGCACCGCCTCGCGCACCGCGACCTCGTCCGCGCGAACGTCCTCGCCGACGGCGACCTGCCCTGGCTCGTCGACTTCGGCAACGCCGAGCAGGGCGCCGACGACGCCGCCCTCGCCAACGACGTCGCCGAGCTGCTCGCGTCGCTCGCCTGCGTCGTCGGCGCCGAGCGCGCGGTCGGCACCGCCAGGTCCGCCCTCGGGGACGCCGCCCTCCGCGACGCGCTGCCCGCTCTCGAGCCGCTCGCGCTGTCGCCCGCCACGCGGCACGAGCTGCGCGCGCACCCGCACCTGCTCGCGGCGCTGCGCCACGCGATAGGCGACGAGCACGCACCGGCGCCGCCGCGCGTGCACCGCCCGCCGTGGTGGGCCGTCGCCGGCGCTGCCGTCGCGACGTTCGCCGCGTTCCCCGCGCTCGCGGGCTGGACGGACGTCTGGCGCGCGCTCGGCGACGCCGGGTGGCGCTGGGCCGGTCTCGTCCTCGTCCTCTGGGTCGGCGCCCTGGCCTGCGGCGCGGGCGCCCTGCTCGCGTCCGTACGCCGCAGGCTCGCCCTCGGGCGTACGACGATCGCCGCGGCCGGGGCGGCCACGGCCGAGGTCGTCCGCGGCCCGCGCGGGCGGCGGCAGTACCTCGTCGCGTACCTGCGCCGGTACGGCGTGCCCCCCGCCGCCGCCGTCCGCGGCGTGCACGAGCTGCTGGTCGTCGAGCTGCTCGGCTACCTGCTCACGACGGCCGTCGTCCTGGCGGTGTTCGCGGGTACGCCGCGCCACGTCGAGGCGCTGACCGCGGGACCGTTCGTCGCGTTCGCGGGTGTCGCGGCGGCGGCGGCGACGGCCGGCGGGATCCTGCGCGCGCGGCACGCGCGCCGCCAGGTCCTCACGCCGTGGCTGCGCGACGGGGTCCGCGCGCTGCGCGAGTCCCTCCGCGCGCCGCGCCTGCCGCTCGTCGCCGTGACGTCCGCGGCAGCCTCGTACGCCGCCGTCGCCGCCGGCTTCGCGGCGAGCCTCGCGGCCGTCGGGGCGGGAACCGGCATCGCGCGCCCCGCCCTCGTCGCCCTGGTCACGACCGGGCTGCTCCGCACGCTCGGCCTCGCCGGACTGCCCGTGCTGGAGGAGGCGGCGCTCGTCGTCGGGCTGCTCGCCGTGGGCGTCCCCGCCGTCCCCGCCGTCGCGGGCGTCCTGCTCTTCCGCGCGGTGACGTTCTGGGGTGTCGCCGTCGCGACCGTCCGGCGATGACCCGGCGCCGGCTGCTGGCGTCGGTCGCCACCGGCGCAGTGGTCGTCGCGGCGTTCGCCGGCTTCCTGCCGCGCATCGCGGACCTCGGCGAGGTGTGGGGCGTGGTCAGGTCGCTGTCCCCCGCGTGGGTGGCCTCGCTCACCGCGCTCGCGCTGCTCAACCTCGCGACGTACCCGTGGCTGTCCATGGCGTCACTGCCGGGCCTGCGGTTCGGGCCCGCCGTCGTCGTCACGCAGACCAGCACCGCCGTCGCCAACACCGTCCCCGCCGGCGCGGGCGTCGGCATCGCGGTGACGTACGCGATGTACGACCGCTACCGCTTGGACCGTACGGCGATCGCGCTGTCGATCACGTCCACAGGACTGGCGAACACCGCGGTCCGGCTCGCGATGCCGCTGCTCGCCGCAGTGTGGCTCGGGGTCGTCGGCGACGCGCCGTCCTGGGCCTGGCGCGCGGCGCGCATCGGCGCCGCCGCGACCGTCGTCGTCGCGCTCGCGGTCTGGCTCGTCGTGACGCGCCCGCTCCTCGTCCGCGGCGCCGCGCGGGTGGTCGCGCGGGTCAGGCGCCGCGACGCCGACTCGGCCGGCCGGTGGGCCGCGCGGCGGCTCGCGCTGCTGCGCCGCGACGCCGCCGCCCTGTCCGGGTCGCGCGGCTGGCTCGTGCTCGGCACCGCGGTCGCGAGCCACCTCGCGCTGTACGCGCTGTTCCTCGGCTGCCTCGCCGCGACAGGCGTCGACGTCGCGCCGTCCGTCGCGTTCGCCGTGTTCGCCGCCGTGCGCCTCGGCCTCTCGGTGCCGGTCACCCCGGGCGGCGTCGGCATCGCCGAGGCGGGCTACGCCGCCGCGCTCAGCGCCGCGGGCGCCCCCGGAGCACCGGCCGTGGCGGCCGTCCTGCTGTTCCGCGCGGCGTCGTACCTGCTGCCGATCCCCGTCGGCCTCGCCTGCTGGCTCGCGACGCGGACGGGAAGGAAGGCCCGGGCGCCGCGGGTCCATGCGCCCTGTCCCGCCCCGGCACCCCGCGGGACGGTGGAGGGCAGGGCGACGGTCCCGTACGACCGCGGAGGAGGCGAGCTCCCGTGATGGGCTACCACAACGGTGGGTGGGGCGGCTGGATCGCGATGGCCGTGATGATGGTCTTCTTCTGGGGCGGCCTGGCCGGGCTCGTCGTCTGGGCGGTGCTCCACGACCGCCGGGCACACCGATGACGGACGCCGCGACGGTCCCGTGCGCGCGACCCGCGGCCGGGTCTGGCAGGGCGTGACCGGGCTCGTCGGCGAGGTCGTCTGGCTCGCCCCGCACCGTCCTGCACCACGTCGGGCTCCTTGCCGGTACGGCGCTCCTCGCCGGCGCCGGCGGCACCGCGCTGTTCGGCGGTGTCGGCTGGTCGCCTCCGTGCCGATGCCGCTCCGGCTCCGTCGGCGCTTCGGCGGCGGGCGGGCGCCCGCGCCGGCGCTGGGCGGGCTCGCGCTCATGTTCTCGCTGTCGGCGTTCGTCGTCGGTCCGGCGATCAGCGGCGCAGAGCCCGTCCCCGCGGCCGACCACGCGGAGCACCACTGACCCCGGAGCCGTTCAGCTCGCGGACGACGTCGGCACCGACCGCCGTCAGCGGCACCGCCACGAACGTCCCCGCCAGGCCGAACAGCGCCCCTCCCGCGGCCACGGCCAGCAGGACCACGACGGGGTGCAGCGAGAGCATCCGCCCGTACACCAGCGGCGCCAGCAGCTCGTTGTCGATCTGCTGCACGACGAACATCACGACCGCGACGACGACCGCCGCCGTCGTCCCGGCATCGGCCAGCGTGACGAGCACCGCGACGACGCCCGCCACGACCGCTCCGACGAACGGCACGAACGCCGCGACGAACGTCAGCACCCCCACCACCATGCCGAGCTCCGCGCCGACGGCCGTCATCGTGACGGCGGCGATCGTCCCTTCGATCACGCCGAGGGTCGCCGCGCCGCGCAGGTAGCCGCCGATCGTGCGCCAGGTGCGCGCGCCGAGCCGGCCGGCCAGCGGGCGGTGCGCCTCGGGGACGAGCGTGCGCACGCGCGCGACGAACCGGTCCCCGTCCTTGAGCCCGAAGAACGCCACGACCAGCCCGACGAGCACCGCGACCGCGCCTTCCGCCGCGACGATCGCCGCCGAGACGACACCGTCGCTCGACGAGACGAACGTCTCCCTGACCGCGTCGCCGACGCCCCGCCGGAACTCCTCCGCATCTGCCCGCGACACCGTGAACGGGCTGTCCTCCACCAGCCACGCCTCGATGTCGTCGACGGCCTTCGTCAGCGTCGTACCGAGGTCGCTCACGCCGTCGGTCACCGCCATCCCGGCGAGCGCGACCACGGCGGCGACGAGGACGACGAACGACGCCACCGCCAGGCCGGAGGCCAGGCCGGGCCGCAGCCCGCGTCCGCGGAGCCGGCGCACCACGGGGCCGAGGACCTGCATGACGAACACCGCCACCGCGAGCGCCATCACCACGAACCGCAGCCGCGCGACGAGCCAGAGCAGGCCGGCCCCCGCGGCCGCGATGACGAGCAGCCGCCATGCGTACGCCGCGCCCACCTCGACGATCGGGTGGACCCGCGCGTCGCGGCGGCCGTCCATCGTCAGGCCGGGACGACCGCGACGGGCACGGGTGACCGTTCCGCGCAGCGGATGGCGGTGGTCGCGACGACGTTCGCCAGGACGCCGTGCGTCCGCGCGCCGACGACCAGCAGGTCCGCACCGGTGGCGGCGTCGAGCAGTGCGCGGACGGTGTCCTCCTCGTGGACGGCGTACTCGACGTCCACGGCGACACCGGCCGCGGCCAGCGCCTTGTCGACGACCCGGTGCGTGAGCTCCCACTCGTAGAGCTGCTCGAGCGCGGCGTCCGCCACCAGCGACGGCGCATAGGCGTGCACCGCCACGAGGGTCGCGTCGCGAGCCGCGGCCTCGGCGGCGGCCCACTCGACGGCGCGGAGCGCGTGGCTCTCGTCCGCGACACCGACCGCGACACGTCCGCGCGGCGGCGCGGGATCGCCGTCAGGTACGACGACGACGGGACGTTGCGCACGCGAGACGCACTGCCGCACGACCGAGCCCATGACGGTCGCCTCGCGGCCGCTGAACCCGCTCCGCCCCACCACGATCACGCCGGAGTCGCCGGCGACGCGGAACAGCTCCGTCGCGGCGTCTCCCTCCCTGAGCTCCGTACGCAGCGGCCGCATGCCAGGGTGCGCGGCGACCGCGGGGCGTACGGACTCGGCCAGCGCCGCCTCCTCGCCTTCAGCGCGAGCCCGGCCTTCGCGCGAGGCGCGCAGGCGCGGGGCCAAACCGGACCAGACTCGTACCGCGACGACCTCGTCCGCTCGTGCCGCCGCGGCGTCCACCGCCCACCGCAGCGCTGCCTGCGACTGTCGCGAACCGTCCACACCGACGACGTACATGGCGCACTCCTCTCGGAGCCCACCGTCGCGCGAGCACGCGGTACGAGGCAGTGCTGTTGGTCCCGCTCAGCGCGTCCGAACGTCCCGGCCGTCGAGCGCTCGCGATTCCGCTCGCCGAGTCGAGGACCCTGAAGCGCTACGCCGCGCTCGCTCACGTCGCGAGGCGGAACGCGCCGGTGCCCACGCGTTCGACGGCGGAGGCGACCGCCGCGCGCAGCAACGTGTCGAGCGAGGAGACGTGCTCCAGCACGCCGGCTGCGGCGGGCGTGCCGTGACGCAACCCGACGCTCTCCACGAGCCCCTTTCCGGCGGTGACGCCGCCCGGCCGTTGGCGCAGCGCCGCGAGCACCGTGGCCGCCGCTCCGCTCACGGGAGCCGACGGTAACGGTGTCGGCGGCAAGGCGGATCTCGACGGCGCCGAGCCGTACGAGCCGCGGCGGCGCGAGCGGGCCGCGGCGGCGCCGGGCGACCGCGTGCACTGGACCCGGCCGGCGTCGCGCAACGCCTGCAGGGCGGCGAGCCCGGAGACGGACAGCACGGCGGCCTCCTCGAACGTGCAGCCGGCGGGCTTGCGCGCGCGCTTGTCCTCGCGGGCGACGGCGAGCTCGGCATAAGCACCTCGGCAGATGCCGTAGACCTCGTCGCCGGCCGCGAAGCGCGTCACCTCCGCGCCGACCTCGACGACGACGCCCGCGACGTCGAGGCCGGCGATGCGGTTCTTCGGCCTGCGCAGGCCGAACCCGACGACCCGCAACAGGTACGGGCGCCCGGTGAGCATGTGCCATGTGCCCCGGTCGACGCCGGCCGCGCGGACGGCGACCAGGACCTCGCGGGGGCCGATCTCAGGACGGTCGACGTGGGTGACCACCCACGCGTCCGCCGAGCCGTACCGGTCCTGCACGACCGCGCGGAACGTCCGACGCGAACCCGCGACCTGACGCGCGAGGGGTGGTGTCGGTACTCATGAGGGCTCCTCTGTCGAAGGGTCGGGCGGCGTGTGCCATGCCGCTCACACCGGCGGCTGGGGGTCGTACTGGATCGCCCGGCGGACCTCCCGGGCGCGCTGCAACGAGGAGAGCCGCGCGACCAGGTGCAGGGCCATGTCGATCCCGGCGCTCACGCCTGCGCTGGTGATGACGTTGCCGTCGTCGACGAAGCGCGCCTCGGGCCGGAACCTGATGGACGCGTCGAGGTCGTGCAGCTCGCCGGCGGCGGCCCAGTGCGTCGTGGCCGGACGGTCCCTGAGCAGCCCGGCGGCGGCGTACACGAGGCTGCCCGAGCACACGCTCGTCAGCAACGGGACGGTGTCGCGCTGCGCGCGGATCCAGTCCAGGTGTGCGGGGTCCTTGAGGAGGCGGCGCGTGCCCTGACCGCCCGGGTGCAGCAGCACGTCGAGCGGGGGCGCGCCGGCGATCGAGTGGTCCGCCCCGATGAGCATCCCCTTCGCGCACCGGACGCCGCCGCCGTCGGCCGACAGGCAGCTCACGGACCAGCCGTCCTCCGGGTAGTGCCGGGTCCAGTAGGACAGCACCTCCCACGGTCCGACGGCGTCGAGCTCCTCGACGTCGTCGAACAGCAGGATCCCGATGTGGCGGGTCGGCGATGGCGTGGTCATGGTCGGCTCCTCGTACGTGGTGGTGGGACGCCACTGTGCGCGCGCCGGCCGGAGGTCGCCCCGGTCAAAGTGCCGGGTTGCCGCTAGCCGAGCTGCAGCCGCGCGAGCTCGCCGCGTGTGGTCACCCCGGTCTTCGCGAAGCAGTTGCGCAGGTGGAACGCCACGGTGCGCGGGGAGATCCAGCACTGCGCGGCTACCGCCTTGTTGGACAGGCCCTGGGCGACGAGCTGCGCGACCTGCATCTCCATGGGGGTGAGCGTGAACGCCGTCGACGGGTCGCGCTTCCGTGCCGTCTCGCCCGAGGCGCGCAGCTCCTGCGCCGCGCGCGCCCTGGCCGGCTCCGCGCGCAGGTCGTCGAAGTGGCTGAGCGCGCGGCGCAGGTGCGGGCGGGCGTCGACGCGGCGCTGCGCGCGGCGGAGGTGCTCGCCGTACGCCAGGTGCGCGCGGGCGAGGTCGTACGGCCGGTCCGCGTCCTGATAGTGCTGGAGCGCGCTCTCGTACAGCTTCGGCGCGTCGCCCGGGTCGGCGAGGGCGGCCTCGCCGTATCGTGCCGCGCCGAGCGCCCACGGCCACCCCGTCCGCTCCGCGAAGTCCACCGCCTCACCGACCCAGCTCCGCGCGAGGTCGAGGTCGCCGGCGTGCACGGCCGCGTCGACCCGGTCGAGGGTGGCGATGCGCGTCGTCGCCGTCAGGCGCAGGCCGCTCAGGTGGTGCACCGCGCCGTCCGCGTCCCCGTCGTGACCGGCCCGGATGCCGGCTGCCCACAAGGACAGGTCGTGCACCGGGTCGGTGAGGACGCCGAGGTGCTGGTCCGTCGCGGCGTCCAGCCGCGCGCGTAGGTCGTCGTGCTCGGGCAGCCCTTGCAACGACGCCAGCAGCGTGAGCCACGCGAGCGGCATGGCGACCAGCGGCCGCTGGCCGGTGCTCGCGCTGAGGTCGAGCGCCTCGTTCGCGGCCTCGCGCAGCCGCGTCCACTCGCCGCCGAGCAGATGGGCGTACCCGAGCCGCGGCAGCGTGTAGAGGATCGCCATGGCGGCGCCACGGTCCCGCGCGTCCGCCAGCACGCGCACGTAGCAGCGGCGCAGCCCCTCATCGCTGCCGAGGAGCAATGACGCGTTGCCGACGTTGCCGAGGACGTCCGGGTCGTGGACCTGCTCGCTCGCGTCGACCGCCGCGCGCAACGACTCGGCCGCGATGCCCGCCTCGGCCGCGGCCGTCGCGGCGAGCAGGCTCTTGAGGCAACGGGTCCGCGGGTCGTCGTCGTCGTCCGGCGCCGTCAGGTGCGCGGGCAGCGGCTCGGCCGTGGCGCCCGCCGCGGCCTCGGTGTCGTACGTGCGCAGCATCTGGGCGGCGACGGCCAGCTCGAGAGCCCGGTTGAGGTCGTGGCCGGCGACGGCGCGCGCGGCGCGGCTGAACATCCGTTCGGCGCGGGCCGCGGATCCGACGCTCACCTCGATGCGCCCGGCGAGCCGGTCGACGTCGGCGAGCAGGCGCGGGTCGTCCGAGCTCTCGCGCGCCTGCTCGGCCATCGCCCGCGCGCGCGCCAGCTCGCCGCCCGCCCACGCGGCCCTGGCCGCGGCGAACGCCCGCGGTCCCCTGCCCGCCGCGCTCGGCGTGAGCTCGGTCGCACGCTCGTACGCCGCCGCCGCAGCGGCGAACCCGCCACCGCGCTCGGCGCGCACAGCGGCGCGCTCCAGGGCCACTGCCACGTCCTCGTCGGGGCCGTCCACGGCACCGGCGAGGTGCCACGCCCGCCGGTCGGCGTCGCCCGCATCGTCGAGGGATCGCGCGAGCGCCGCGTGGGCAGCACGGCGCTCGTCCGACGTCGCCCCCTGGTAGACCGCCGTCCGGACGAGGGGATGGCGGACGCGGACCGTACCGCCGTCGACCTCGAGCAGCCCCGCCTCCTCGGCCGCCCGCAGCGCGTCGTCCGGGATGCCGAGCAGCCCGGCCGCCCGCCGTACCGTCGCGACCTGTCCCGAGTCGTCCGCGGCGGCGACCAGCACGAACGTCTGGACGGGAGCGGGCAGGCGCCGGCAGCGGTCGAGGAACACCTGCTCGACGTGCGCGGTCAGGTGCAGCGTCGGCGGCAACGGCGCCGTCCCCGCGAGCTGCTCCGGCGTCAGCGTCCCCGGCAGCTCCACGAGCGCGAGGGGGTTGCCGCCCGTCCCTTCCGTGAGCCGGTCGGCCACGTCGTCGCCGACCGAGCCGCCCGAGGTCTCGGCGATCAGCGTCCTGGCGGCGGCCGCGTCGAGGCCGCCGAGCTCCAGCGAGGGGATCCCCTCGGCCGCGAACCGGCCCGGGTCGTCCCGCCGCGCCGCGAACAGCAGCGCGATCCGGTCCGCGTGCACCCGGCGCGCCGCGAACAGCAACGCGTCGGCCGACGCCGTGTCGAGCCAGTGCGCGTCGTCGACGACGCACAGCACGGGGACGTCCTCGGCGGCGTCGGTGAGCAGCCCCAGCGTCGCCAGCGCGACGAGGAACGGGTCGACACGCGGCCCCTCCTCGTCGCCGAACGCGACCCGCAGCGCCCGCGCCTGCGGTGCCGGCAGCGTCTCGATCGAGCCGAGCACCGGGCGTAGCAGGCGGTGGAGAGCGGCGAAGGCCAGCGGCGCCTCGGACTCCAGTCCCTGTGTCGCCAGCACCCGGACGCCGCGCGCGTGGGCAACGGCGTCGGCCAGCAGCGCGGACTTCCCCGCCCCGGCCTCGCCGTACACGACCAGCGCACCCGCCGTTCCTTGCCCCGCTTCCTGGACGAGAGCGGACAGACGGGCACGTTCCGCCTCGCGGCCGTGCAGCACGATCCCGACGCTACGCCCGCCCGCGGCGCCGCGGTCCCGGTTCGCCGAACCTGGCCGTTCTGACGGCGCGACCAGGTCACGGCGAGTCCAGCGTGAGTGCTCCACCACGACGAAGGAGCACGCCATGGACACCGCCCGCATCGAGAGCATCCCGCAGGCCTGGGACGACGCCCGCGACGTGCCGTTCTTCACGATCACCGCGGGGGTCTACATGGCGGCCTTCGTCGCCGGAGCCTCCGTCCTGCTCGCCGCCAACGACCCCGCCGACGACGCGTTCGAGCCCGCGCTCGTCGTCGCCCGGCACACCCGCTGACCCGACCCCAACCACACCTGGAGAAGCCATGACCCGTCACACCGCCGTCGCGCCGCGTTCGCGGCATACGGCACCGAACGACCCGCCCGACGACGTGCCGGACGACGGCCCGCGCCGGTCGTGGGCGCCGCTCGCGGTCGCGCTGGCCGCACAGATCCTGGTCGTGCTCGACATCTCCGTCGTCAACACGGCACTGCCCTCGATCGGGCGGTCGCTCCGCCTGGAGGGCGCCGACCTGCAGTGGGTCGTCACGATGTACCTGATGCTCTCCGGCGGCGGGCTGCTGCTGGGCGGGCGGCTCTCCGACCTGCTGTCGCGGCGACGGGTCTTCCTGACCGGGCTGTTCGTGTTCACCGCCGCGTCGCTCCTCAGTGGCTTCGCGAGCAACGCCACCGAGCTGATCGCCGCCCGCGGCGCGCAGGGCCTCAGCGCGGCGTTGATGACGCCTGCCGCGCTCTCGATCGTCATGACGACGTACGCCGGGGCGCAGCGCCGTACCGCGCTCGGACTGTGGGGCGCGGTCGGCAGTCTCGGCGTCGCGGCGGGAGTAGTCGTGGGGGGCGCACTCACCACCTGGGCCGGCTGGCAGCTGATCTTCTGGGTCAACGTCCCCGTCGGCGTGGTCGCGTTCGCCGTGGCCCGGCGGGTCCTGCCGAAGACGGAGAGCGCGGCCGCGGGCCTGTCCAGGTTCGACCTGCCCGGCGCCGCCACCGTGCTCGGCGGGCTGATGGCCCTGACGTTCGCGCTCGGCGGCGCGGAGAACTCCGGGTGGTCGTCCCCCCGCACCCTCGCGGCGTTCGCGGTCTCGGCGACGCTGCTGGCGGCGTTCGTGGCGATCGAACGCCGCAGCGCGCAGCCGCTCGTCCCGCCGCACACGTGGAAGGTCCCGACGCTGGTCTCCGGGACCGCGGTCATGCTCGGGGTCACCGGCATCCTCGTGGGCGCCGTGTTCCTCACGTCGATCTTCGTGCAGACCGTCCTGGGGTTCTCGGCGCTGCGGGCCGGGCTGGCGTTCCTGCCGTTCGCGATCGCCATCACCGCGGGCACGCACGTCGCCCAGCGGCTGCTCACGCACGTCGCCCCGCGCCGGGTTGCGGCAATGGGCTTCGCCGCCGCGACCGTCGCGGCCGCCCTCCTGTCGACCGCGGACGCGTCCGCGGGCTTCGCGGCCGACCTGCTCCCCGGCCTGGTGCTGCTCGGCCTCGGCGTCGGTCTGGTCTTCGTGCCGGTCTCGGTGACGGCAATGGCGGGCATCCCGCCGCAGCACGCCGGCATGGCGTCCGGTTTCCTCATGACGGGCCACGAGGTCGGCGCCGCGCTTGGCGTCGCCGTGATCTCGGCCGTCGCGGCGACCGCGGGGAGCCTCGCCACCCCGGAGGGCGCGGTCGCGTGGTTCTCCCGGGGCTTCGTCGCCGCGGCCGTGATCGCCGTCGCGTTCGGGCTCGTCGCCTACCTGCGGATGCCGAAGACCGTCATCGCCGCCGGTGCCGGCGGGATGCACATGCACTGACGCCACCCGCTACCGCGTGCGCGCCGCCTCGATCCGAGGCGGCGCGCACTGGCGTCTAACAGGAACGACCTCACACCGGCGGCGCGGGGTCGTACTGGATGCCGCGGCGGACCTGCCGCGCCCGCTTGGCGCCTGCCAGCCGCGCGACCAGGTGCAGTGCCATGTCGATGCCGGCACTGACACCGGCGCTGGTGACGACGTCCCCGTCGTCGACGAACCGGTCGTCCGCGCGCAGCTCGACTGTCGCGTCGATGGCGCGGAGCTCGTCGAACGCCGCCCAGTGCGTGGTCGCGGGCCGTCCGCGGAGCAGGCCGGCGGCGGCGTACACGAGGCTGCCCGTGCACACGCTCGTCATCAGCGGCACCGTCTCGCGCTGCGCGCGGATCCAGTCGAGGTGGCCGCTGTCGCGCAGCATCGGCCGGGTGCCACGCCCTCCGGGGTGCAGGAGGACGTCGAGCGGCGGTGCGTCGCCGATGGAGCAGTGCGCTCCGAGCACGAGGCCCTTGGCGGCGCGGACCGGGGCGCCGTCCGCCGACAGGCACGAGACGGACCAGCCGTCCTTGGGGTGCTGCCGCGTCCAGTGCGCGAGGACCTCGTACGGTCCGACGGCGTCGAGCTCCTCGACGTCGTCGAAGAGCAGGACGCCGATGTGCCGCGTTCGTCTCGATCTGAACATGGTGCGCTCCTTGCGGTGGGCCGACGGCGGCGAGGTCACGCCGGGATCTCCCGGGGGGACCGGAGGAGGGGAGCTGCGCGCAGGAGGCGGGTCAGCCGCCGCACGACGTGACGGGCGTCCGGGCCGACGCCGCGGAGCATCGCCGACGCGACGCCGGTCTGGCCGGGCAGCCCGACGAACGCGAGGCCGGGCAGCGTCGTGCTGAGACCGCGCCGGTGGGCCGGCCAGCCGTCCGGCTCGAACGACGCGGACGGCAGGAAGTCGAGGTTCGGCCGGTATCCGGTCGCGAGGACGACCGCGTCGACGTGCTCCTCACTCCCGTCGGCCCAGCGGACACCGTCGGGCGTGAAGGCGCTGAACATCTCGCGGGGCTCCGGCCGCCCGGCGGCGAGCGCGGCGCCGTACCGGCCCTCGTCCAGGACACCGACGGACGCGGCGGCGCGCCGGCCGAGCGGCAACGCGTCGATGCGGCTGTAGTGCAGCCAGTGGTGCAGGTCGATCCCCAGCGGCCGCTGCCTGCGGATCTTCACGGCGGACCGGGTGGCGAGCGTCACATCGGCGACCTGGTCGAGCTCGACGGCGACCTGGATGGCGGAGTTGCCGCCGCCGACGACCACGACGCGCTTGCCGGCGTACTCGTCGGGGCGTCGGTAGGCCGAGACGTGCAGCAGCTCGCCGGCGTACTCCGTCATGCCGGGCAGGTCGGGGACCCGCGGTGCGCCGAACTGGCCGGTCGCCGCGACGACGGCCCGCGCGACCAGCGCCGTCCCGTCGGCGAGCTCGACCTCGAAGCCACTGCCCGTCCGCGGCCGCACGGCGGCGACGCGGGATCGCGTGCGGATCGGGAGCCGCATTCGCTCCGCGTACTGCCGAAGGTACGAGGCGGCCTCGTCGCGGTGCGGGTACCGGGCCTGGTCGCCGGGGAAGCGCAGGCCCGGCAGCGCGCAGTACCTCGCCGGCGAGAACAGCGTGAGCGAGTCGTAGAACCGCGGCCACGAGCCGCCGGGCTGCTCACCCGCCTCCAGCACCGTGAAGCCGAGGCCGGTGTCGCGCAGGGCATGGCCGGCGGCGAGGCCGGCCTGCCCGGCGCCGATGACGACGACGTCGTACTGCGACATGGCAGTCCTTCGTCAGCGGGCGGTGACGGTGAACGGCACGGTGAGGACCTGCCCGCCGGACGTCCGGAACTGACCCCAGAGCCGGTAGACGCCGGCGGTGTCGAACTGCGCGTGCACGTCGAGCTCCGGCCCGAACGTCGTGCCCGGCATCGCGAACACCGTCCGGCCGCGGCTGTCCTCCACCTCGGCGTGCTCGTGCGCGAACGTGACCCCGTCGGCCCGCATGACGACCACGTGCCCGGCGGCGGCCAGGAACGGCTGCAGGTCGTCGATCGGCTCGCCGGTGGAGGCGTTGCTGAACGCGAAGTGCAGGTCGCTGCGCTCCCCGACGATCGCGTCCCCGCCGAGCTCGACGCGGACACCGTCGACGACGGCCTCCCGCGGGCTTTCGGTGAGGACGACCGGCGCCGGGGCGTCGCCGTGGACGGTGACGTACTGACGCTGGTGGACGTCGCTCATCCGGCCCTGCTGCCGGAACTCGGTGTTGACGATGTACCGGCCGGCCGTGGGGAAGGTGATGTCGACGGCGAACTGGCCGGCCCGGCCGGTCGGGTGGGGGTGGACGTGGGCGAACGTCCCGAGGTCGTCGCGAGTCGCGATGACGTGCATCCACGCGTCGTGGCTGCGCGTGACGTCCTCGATCGGCTCGCCGGTGTCCGCATCGACGACCGTGGCGGTCACCCGGACCGGCACGCCGGGCCGGACGCTGTCGGGCACGTCGAGCTGGACGTGCGTGCCGGCGTCCTCGGCGCTGGTGGGGTCGACCTCGGCGGTCATCATGACGCTCATGGCCGGCCGCATCGGCATGCCGGTGGTCTGCATCCAGGCGAGGGTGCCGTTCATGCCACGCTCGGCGAAGTCCATCCGCGACACGGCGGTCAGGGCGGTGCCGATCACGAGGGCGACGGCGGCGACGCCGGTCAGGTAGGCGTACTGCCCGATCCGCTGCCGCACCGGCGGGTGCTCGATCTCGCGGATCGTCTCGGGCCGCCGGAAGCGGCGCAGGCGCAGGGCGTTGGTCAGGACGCTGACCGAGCTCATGGCCATCGCCGCGGAGGCGAGGACCGGGTCGAGCAGCAGCTCGTCGAACCCGTAGAGAGCGCCGGCGGCGACCGGGATGAGCAGCACGTTGTAGGCGAACGCGAACGCCAGCCCCTGCCGCATGACACTGACGGTCCGGCGGGACAGGGCGATCGCCGAGACGATGCTGCGCAGGTCGCCGCCGACGAGGGTGATGTCGGAGGCGGCGATGGCGACGTCGGCTCCCGTGCCGATCGCGATGCCCAGGTCGGCCTGGGCGAGCGCGGCGGCGTCGTTGACGCCGTCGCCGGACATGGCGACGACGTGGCCCTGCGCCTGCAGGTCGGCGACCTTCGCGGCCTTGTCGGCGGGAAGTACGTCGGCGAGGACGTTGTCGATGCCGACCTGGCGGGCGATGGCCTGGGCCGTCGCGGCGTTGTCGCCTGTGATCATCCACACCTGCAGGCCGAGCGCCTCGAGCTGCGCGATCGCCTCGGGGCTCTCGGCCTTGATGGTGTCGGCGACGGTGACCAGGCCCGCCGCGCGCTCGTCGACGGCGACGTACATCGGCGTTCCGCCCTGCTCTGCGTGCGCCAGAGCGGCCGCACCGAGGCGGCTGACGTCGACGCCGGCGGTCTCCATCAGCGCAGCGTTGCCGATCCGGAGGCGACGGCCGTCGACGACGGCGACGAGGCCGTGCCCGGGAACGGAGTCGAAGCTGTCGACGTGCGGCAGCGTGAGGCCGCTGTCGCGGGCGGCGTTGACGATCGCCTGCGCGACCGGGTGCTCGCTGCCGGTCTCGGCGGCGGCGACCAGTCGCAGCAGGTCGTCGCGCGTCCAGCCGTCGACGACGGTGACGTCGGTCAGCGCCGGCTTGCCTCGGGTGATCGTGCCGGTCTTGTCCAGGACGACGGCCGTGAGCCGCCGCGCCTGCTCGAGCGCTTCGCCGTTGCTGATGAGGATGCCGAGCTCGGCGGCGCGACCCGTGCCGACCATGACGGCGGTGGGCGTCGCGAGCCCGAGGGCGCACGGGCAGGCGATGATCAGGACGGCGATGGAGGTGGTGACGGCCATCGTCATGCTCTCGCCGTCCGGGCCGAACACCGCCCAGGCCAGCGCGGTGAGGAACGCCGCCACGATGACGGCCGGGACGAAGACGGACGAGACCTTGTCGGCCATGCGCTGCATCGGGACCTTGCTGCCCTGCGCGTCCTCGACGAGGCGGACGATCTGCGCGAGCGCGGTGTCGTCGCCGACGGCGGTGGTGCGCATGAGCACGGTGCCGGTGGTGTTGATGGTGGCACCGATGAGCTGGTCGCCCTCGGCCTTGTCGACCGGCAGGCTCTCGCCGGTCAGCATGCTCTCGTCGACGGTGGTGGTACCGCCTGCGACGACGCCGTCGACGGGGATCTTCTCGCCGGGACGGATGCGGACGATGTCGCCGACGTCGACCTGCTCGACGGGAATGTCGACCTCGAGCCCGTCCCGCACGACGCGGGCGGTCTTCGGGGCGAGCCCGACGAGGGCGGTGACGGCGGCGGCCGTGGCCTTCTTGGCGCGCGCCTCCATCCACTTACCCGCGAGGACCAGCGCCACGATGATGAGGCTGGTCTCGTAGTAGACGTGCAGCGGCAGTCCGAGCTGCTCGGCTTGGGCCGGCCACAGGGTGACGAAGGTGCTGTATGTCCAGGCGACGCCGGTGCCGAGCGCGACCAGCGTGGTCATGTTGGTGCTCCGGTGGCGCGCGGCCTGCCAGGCGCTCGCGTAGATGGTCTTGCCGGCCCAGTACTGCACGACGGTGGCGACGACGAATATCGCCGGCATCAGCCAGTCCATCGTGTCGACGTAGATGGGCCAGTACATCAAGCCCATGAGGCCGAGGCCCGTCGCGAGCGCGACCTGCCACTTGCGCTTCATGCGGTTCAGCTCGTGGTCGCGCTCGGATCTGTCGTCGCCACTGGCTGCGGCCGCCGGAGCGGCGCCCTTGTCCGTCTCCTGCTTCGGGGTGGCGCCGTACCCGGCAGTGGTGACCGCCCCGATGAGCTCGCCTAGGTCGACCGTGCGCGGGTCGTACGTGACCGTGGCGACCTCCGTCGCGAGGTTCACCTGGGCGCTGGCGACGCCGTCCACCTTGTTGAGGCTCTTCTCGATGCGCCGGACGCACGAGGCGCACGTCATGCCGGTGATCTCGAGGTTGCACACGACCGCCTGCGCGTCGTCGCTACGCCCGGTGTCCTCGGTGTGCTCGGCGGTGGTGGTCATGGTCGCTCCTGACTTGTCCGGGTTGACGTGCACAGGGCGTTCGGCGCTTGCTCGGCAGGTTGCTGCCGGCCGCTGTCCGAGCGCTGTCCGGCTGGTGTTGCCGGTGGAGCTCAGCGGGTGCGGCGGGCGCGAACCGGCACGAGGTCGCGGTCCGCGTGGACGGCGGTGTCGATCGTGGCCGGCGTCGTCGTGCGGCTGCCGCGGGTGTCGTCCTGGTCGTTGGCGGCGAGCAGGACGCCGGCGCCGAGGCAGAAGTCCGGGCTGAACACGCGGGCCGTGATCCGGAAGAACGGGACGTCGCGGGCGGCGTCCCAGCTCGACGGGAGGTTCTCGGCTGCGGTGGTGGTCATGGCGTCCTCCTCGGGGGCGTCGTACTGGACGAAGTCACTGTGGTGCGGACGGGGCGTGCTTCGCCCCGGTGAGATGGCCAGGTTGCGTTCAGGACGCGAGGCCGTAGCCGGCCTCCGCGACGGCCGCACGGATCGTGTCGGTGCTGACGGGCTGCTCGCTGCTGACGGTGACCTTGCCGGTGGTCAGGTCGAC
>DATMES010000016.1 GCA_035556555.1 Frankiaceae bacterium | reverse complement strand
CGAAACCTCGCCCCCGAGCCCGCCGGAGCACCGCAGACTTTCAGCCGCCGGAGGGCGTCGGACGACGGGAGCCGACCGTTCGCCCTCCGGAGAACTTGGGAAAGAGCCGCCGGAGGGCGTCCGACAACGGGAGCCGACCGTTCGCCCTCCGGAGAACTTGGGAAAAAGCGGTAATGCACCGGGACGCCGAGCGAGGCGAGCGAGACTGAGCGAGATGCGAGTAGGCCGAGCGGCATGGATGCAGGGTCGGGGACTGGGGTCGTGAGCTACCGCCCGCTGGCCGCCATCGTCCTCGCCGCCGGTGAGGGCACCCGGATGCGCTCCGCGACGCCCAAGGTCCTCCACGAGGTCTGCGGCCGCACCCTCCTCGCCCACGTCCTCGCCGCGGTCTCGCCGCTCGGAGCCGCGCGGACGCTCGTCGTCGTGGGCCACGGCCGCGACGCCGTCACCGCCGCCCTCCCGGCTTGGGCCACGCCCGTCGTGCAGGCCGAGCAGAACGGCACCGGCCACGCCGTACGCCTCGCCCTCGACGCCGTGTCCGACCTCGCCGGCCCGGTGCTCGTCCTCTACGGCGACATGCCACTGCTGACGACCGACACGCTCCAGGCGCTGCTCGCCGCGCACGACGGCGACCTCGCGCTGCTCACCGCGCGCGTCCCCGAGCCCACCGGGTACGGCCGCATCCTCCGCGACGAGACGGGCCGCGTGGCCGGCATCGTCGAGGAGAAGGACGCGACCGACACCCAGCGCGCGATCGACGAGATCAACGCCGGGGTCTACGTCTTCGACGCGGCCGCGCTGCGTATGGCGCTCACCAAGCTCTCCACCGACAACGCCCAGGGCGAGGAGTACCTCACCGACGTCGTCGGCATCCTCGGCGGGGGAGCGGCGGTGGTGACCGATGCGGACGAGGTCTCCGGGGTCAACGACCGCGCCCAGCTCGCCGCGGCCGGCGCCGCGCTCAACGCGCGCATCCTCGCGACCGCGATGCGCAACGGCGCCAACGTCGTCGACCCCGCCACGACGTGGGTCGACGCGAGCGTCACGATCGAGCCCGACGCGCGGGTCGAGCCGTACACGATCCTGCGCGGTACGACGACGGTCCGCTCCGGCGCCGTCGTGGGGCCGTACTCCGACCTCACCGACACCGTCGTGGAGACCGGCGCGACGGTCCGCGCGAGCACCTGCACGGGCGCGACGGTCGGCGCGGACGCGACCGTCGGGCCGTACTCCTACCTGCGTCCGGGCGCGGTGCTCGGGCCGCGGGCGAAGGCGGGGGCGTTCGTCGAGATCAAGGCGTCGACCGTGGGCGCGGACTCCAAGGTGCCGCACCTGTCGTACGTCGGCGACGCCACCATCGGCCAGCGCAGCAACATCGGCGCTGCCACCGTCGTCGTCAACTACGACGGCCGCGACAAGCACCAGACCGTGATCGGCGACGACGTACGGATCGGCAGCGACACGATGCTCGTCGCTCCGGTGGAGGTCGGCGACGGCGCGTACACCGCGGCCGGCTCGGTCATCACGAAGAACGTCCCCGCCGGCGCCCTCGGCGTCGGAAGGGCGTACCAGCGCAACGTCGAAGGATGGGTCGCGCGCCGGCGCGGCACGCGGACAGAAGAGGGAGCGGGCCAGTGACCGGCCTCGACATCGTCGCCAGCAAGACGCTGATGCTGTTCTCGGGGAGGGCGTACCCCGAGCTGACCGACGAGGTGGCCGAGCACCTGGAGTGCCAGGTGTCGCCGGTGACGCTGTACGACTTCGCGAACGGCGAGACGTACTGCCGCTTCGAGGAGTCGGTGCGCGGCTGCGACGCGTTCGTCGTACAGAGCCACACCACGCCCATCAACACGTGGGTGATGGAGCAGCTCATCATGTGCGACGCGCTCAAGCGCGCCAGCGCCAAGCGCATCACGGTCGTCGTGCCGTTCTACCCGTACTCGCGCCAGGACAAGAAGACGCTGGCCCGCGAGCCGATCTCGGCGAAGCTCATGGCCGACCTGTTCCGCGCGGCGGGCTGCAACCGGATCATCGCGATCGACCTGCACACCGCGCAGATCCAGGGCTTCCTCGACGCGCCGATCGACCACCTCACGGCGCTGCCGCTGCTGTCCGACTACCTCGCGCAGCGCGGCGACGTCGGCAACATGACCGTCGTCTCCCCGGACGCCGGCCGGGTGCGCGTCGCGGAGAAGTACACCGACCGGCTCGGCACGCCGCTGGCGATCATCCACAAGCGACGCGACCCCCGCGTCGCCAACGAGGCCAAGGTCTTCAACGTCGTCGGTGACGTCAACGGCCGTACCTGCGTCATCGTCGACGACATGATCGACACCGGCGGCACGATCGTGAAGGCCGCCGACGCGCTGTTCGACCAGGGCGCCGCCGAGGTCATCGTCGCCGCGACGCACGGCATCTTCTCCGGCCCCGCGGTGGACCGGCTCAAGAACAGCCGCATCTCCGAGGTCGTCGTCACCAACACGCTGCCGTTCCCGCCGGAGAAGCAGTTCGACAAGCTCACGGTGCTCTCGATCGCGCCGATCCTCGCGTCGGCGATCCGCGCGGTCTTCGACGACTCGACGGTGTCCGGCCTGTTCGACGGCAACATCTAGCGCGTACGACGAAGGCGGGGCCCCCGTCAGGGAGCCCCGCCTTCGTGCGTCTCGCTACGCCTTCGGCGGCGGCAGCTGGTGCCGGCCGGGCGCCGCCTGGCCCTCGCCCACGAGCGCGAAAAGCGCCGCGTGCGCGACCTCGGTGCCACCGGTCGACACCCGCAGGAACGCCTGCTTGAAGCCGTCCGCCACGCCCTTCGCCGTCGTCACGGTGACCGTGACCGTACGGCTCGCGCCGGGCGCCAGCGTGAACGTCCCGCCGCCCGCGAACGCCGCCCCGTCGGCCGCCGTGTCGCTCACCGCGACGGTGTACGTCTTGGCCGACGACGTGACGTTGCGGATGGTGAACGTCCCCGAGCGCGACGCGCCCGCACCGCTCGACAGCGACCCGAACGACCGGCTCACCGGGTCGAGCGCCACCTGCGCGGTCGCCGCTGCCTGCACGTCGAGCAGGCCGGTGCCGACGATCTGCACGTCGTTGGTGACGACGCCGGTCTCGGGGTGCTTGAGCAGCCCGTCCTGCGCCGTGTTGACGACGGCCGAGCGCACCTCGGCGGCGCTCCACGTCGGGTGGATGCCGCGGACGACGGCGGCCGCGCCGGCCAGGTGCGGCGTCGCCATCGACGTCCCGCCGAGGAAGCTCCAGCACGGCGGCTCGTCGCAGTGCGACGCGGGGAATGCGCTGATCACGTCGGCACCGGGCGCGACGACGTCGGGCTTGACGAGCATGTCGCCGTGCGTCGGGCCCTGGCTGCTGAACGACGCCATCATGTTGGTGTCCGCGGCGTCGGTGACGTAGACGCCGAGCGCCTTGATGGTGGCGGGCTCGCCGTCGTGGTCGTCGATGACCGCGCCGTCGGAGAGGCTGACCATGACGCCGGGGATGGTCGGCTGCGGCTCGAGCCCGTTGTGCGACATGAGGAACGGCGCCTCCTCCACCCTGTCGACCATGATCACGCCGACGGCGCCGGCGTTCTGCGCGTTGCGCATCTTCACGGTGAAGTCGCAGGTGCCGCGGCCGAGCAGCGCGATGGTGCCGGTCAGGGCGGGCAGCGCGGGGTCGGTGTCGCAGGCGGTGTGGACGCCGTGCGCGAACGCGTTCGCCGGGTCGTCCACGACCTTCAGCGGCGCGGTGAGGTCGGTCTCGATGTCGCCGAAGTCACCCACGACGGCCTCGTAGTCGACGCCGCCGACGGTGACGAGGTTGACGATCGAGTGGCCCACGGTGCTGGCGCCCGCGGTCAGCGCGCGCGCCGCGGCACCGGGGTAGTGGACGGTCCAGTGACCCGGACCCTCGTTGCCGGCCGCGACCGCGACGACCATGTTCGCCTTGTCGAGGTTGTTGATGGCGTTGTCGAGGAGGAACGCGCCGCCGCCGTCGTTGCGCGCGCCGCCGAGGCTCATGTTCGCGACGTGGAAGCCGTCGGCGTACGCGTCGTCCATCGCGTCGATGATGTCCTCGGACCGCGCGGAGCCGGTGTCGCCGGGGAAGACGTTGTAGTTGCCGAGGATCGCGCGGGGCGCGACGCCGGAGACGTCGTACGGGATGTCGACGCCGTCGATGACGGCGGGCGTGTCGACGTTGCAGGCGATGGTGCCGGCGACGTGGGTGCCGTGCGAGTCGACGGCGCTCGCGTCGAGGCCCTTGATCTTGTTGCCGTAGACGCGCGCGACGATCACCTTGTCGTTGGTCAGGTCGGGGTCGCCGATCTGCGGCCGCGCCGGGTAGCCGGCGTCGTCGAAGCAGGGGTGCGTCACGTCGATGCCGCTGTCGATCACGGCGACCTTGACGCCGTCGCCGGCGTTGGCCGCGCCGCCCGCGGTGGTCCACGCGGCCTGCGCGCGGACGAGCGTCAGGTCCGGGTCGGCCGCGTCGAGCGCGGTGAACACCCGCTGGTGCTCGACGTGGAGTACGCCGGGGGCGTTGCGCAGGGTCGCGAGCGACGTGCCGTTGAGGGCGACGCCGACGGCGTGCACCGAGATGTCGTGCTCGGTGGTGACGCGCGCCCTGGGCGCGTTGGCCCGCAGCCACGAGCGGAAGTCGCGGCGGACGGCGGCGAGGCGGGCGCGCTCGGCGCGGACCGCGCTGCTCGCGAAGTCGACCCGCTGGCCGCGCGCGGGGCGGGTCTTGGCGTTGACCGACAGCGGCGAGCCGGCGAGCTGCACCAGCACCGTCGAACGGTCGACCCCGGCCTGCGCGGTGGCGGCCGTGACGGCGCCCTGCGTGACGGGGACGGAGAGCGCCATCGTGAGCGTGACGACGGTGGCGACGGGCGCGAGTCTGCGGTGCATCGGACACTCCCCTGTGTCGAGTACGCCCGGAATAGGGGGCGTTTGCCCGACCTTAGACCCGCGCGAAACGGTCGAACAGAGGGTGCGCCGCCCCCTCGCTTTTCCTGGCCCCTACAGCGCGCAGAAGAAGCCGTACTTCGTCGTGCCCTTGGGCAAGGGGAGGTCGGCGTACGGCGCGCGGACGTAGGTCGGCGGACCCGCGGCACGGTTGCCGGGGCCGACGACGACGACGTTGGCCGGGCGCTTGTAGACCGACGGCGCGGAGTTGCCCTCGACGAACGGCGCCTGCGAGACCTCCTTCGCGTGCTTGCCGGTGTAGCGCAGCACGTAGAGGCCGAGGTCGATGTCGACGACGTAGATCAGGCCGTTCTGCACGACGGGGTACGACCACATGGCGCCGGTCCAGCGGTCCTCGTTGCGGAAGTAGAGCCGGTTGTCGCGGTAGTCGGGCGTGAACGTCGGCTTCGGTACGAACGCCCCCGCCTCCACCGGCGCCTTGGGGTCGGAGATGTCGACGGCGCGCAGGCCGCCGCCGTACCAGGGCACGAGGGCGACGTTCGGGAAGACGGTCTGGTTGTGCGAGGTGAACGTGCCGTTGAGCGCGGTCGCGCGGTCGCAGTCGTTCTCGCGCAGCTTGAACTCGCCGCCGGTCAGCGTCGGCATGACGGGGTTGGAGACGTCGGCCATGCGCAGCCAGCCGAACGGGCACCCGCCCTGCTTGGTCACGAGGTCGGCGGTGGTGGCGTAGCCCTCCTGGACGAGGACGGCGTACGGCTTCCCTGGCACCTTGACGGCGCCGTGGACGTTGCCGGCGTACTGCAGCGGCGCGCTCGCGGGCACGACCACGCCGGGCGAGCGCGCGGCCAGCGACGACGTGTCGGCGACGATCATCCCGAAGTCCCACGTCGACAGGTACGCCTGCTTGCCGTCGTCGCTCACGGCGACGGAGTGCAGGTAGCCGCCGTTGGACGACGTGACGCCGGTGGCGCCGCCGCGCAGGTCGGCGATGTCCGCGCCGAGGTCGTAGACGGCCGCGAGCTTGGGCGCCTTCGGGTCGGTGAGGTCGTACACCATGAGGTCGGGGGAGAAGAGCGTGAACGCGACGTACGCGAGCGCGCGGCCCTTGTTGGCCGGGTCCTTCCAGAGGAAGAACTCGTGCGGCGAGCGCGGCCCGAAGTCCACCGTCGAGAGAAGCACGGGCTTGGTGCAGTTCCTGATGTCGTACGTCTTCAGGGTGTTGCCGGCGCCGCCCGTCGTGAGCGAGTACGACATGACGACGAGGATCCCGAGCCGCTGGTCGGCGCGGATCTCGCGCTGCGTCGCGCCGGCGGCGGGCTTGATGGTGCCGACCTGCTTGGGCTTGTTCGGCTTGCGTACGTCGACGATCGCGATGCCGTTGCGCGCGGAACGGTCGCCGACGTAGACGCACGAGCCCGCGACGGCGATGGGGGAGTTCATGCCGCGCTTGCCGAGGCTGGTGTAGCCGACGAGCGAGAAGCCCTTCGCGGTGCCGTACTTGCTGGGCACGGGGAGCGGCGCGGCGGCGCCCGCGGGCAGCGCGAGCGAGGCGGCCGTCAGCAGCGCGAGAAATGTCGTCGTACGTCGCATGGATGGCGTTTCGACGCGGTCCCTCGGCACCCCTCCCGACGGGGCCGGTTTCGTTCGGAGCGCGACCCCGACTAGACTCCGCTCCTTGGGCGCCCGCCGTGCCCCTACTTCCGTACGTGCATCGAGAGGTAACAGTCGTGTCCGAGGTCCGCATCGCCGCCGAGCCGCGCACCGAGTTCGGCAAGGGTGGCGCGCGCCGCACCCGCCGGGCCGGCAAGGTCCCCGCCGTTCTCTACGGCCACGGCTCCGACGTCAGGCACATCTCGCTGCCCGCGCGCGAGCTGATGCACGCGTTCAAGAGCGAGGGCGGCGCCAACGTCCTCCTCTCGCTCGACCTGCCCGACGGGCAGGAGCTCGCGCTGCCCCGCCAGGTCCAGCGCGACCCGCTCCGCGGCGACCTGACGCACATCGACCTGCTGCTCGTCCGCAAGGGCGAGAAGGTCACGGTCGACGTCCCCGTCGTGCTCGTCGGCGAGGCGCCCGCGGCCAAGGCCGGCGGCGTTCTCGACCAGCAGGCGACGTTCCTGCACGTCGAGGCCGAGGCGACGCACATCCCGTCGCAGCTCGAGGTCGACATCTCCAGCCTCACCGAGATCGGCGGCCACGGCATCCTTGCGGGCGACGTCACGCTGCCCGAGGGCACCACGCTGCTGGGCGACCCCGAGGGCATCGTCGTCCACGTCGTCGGCGCGGCGCCCGAGGAGGCCGAGGAGATCGCCGAGGGTGCCGAGTCGGCCGAGGCCGAGGACGGCGAGGCCGGCACCGGCGAGGCCGCCGAGGGCGAGACCCCGCCCGCGTCGGAGTAACCCGTGGGCCCCACGCTGGTCGTGGGTCTCGGCAACCCCGGCCCTGGCTACGCGGGCAACCGGCACAACGCCGGCTTCATGGTGCTCGACGAGCTGGCGCGCCGCGTAGGCGGGAAGTACAAGGCCCACCGCGGCCGCGCGGACCTCATCGAGACCCACCTCGCGGGTCAGCGGGTGATGCTGGCCAAGCCGAAGACGTACATGAACCTCTCCGGGGGCCCCGTGGCGTCGCTGCGCGACTTCTTCAAGCTGACGCCCGAGCAGATCGTGGTCGTGTACGACGAGCTCGACATCCCGTTCTCCGCCGTACGCCTCAAGCTCGGCGGCGGCGACAACGGCCACAACGGCCTCAAGTCGATCACCAAGTCGATCGGCTCCCGCGACTACTACCGCGTCCGCTTCGGCATCGGCCGCCCGCCCGGCAGGCAGGACCCGGCTGACTTCGTGCTGTCGGACTTCTCGCCGTACGAACGCCGCGAGCTGCCGTTCCACCTCGACCGCGCCGCCGACGCCGTGGAGGCCCTGCTGTCGGAGGGGCTGGCGGCAGCGCAGAACACGTTCCACACGGTGGAGCAGAAGTGACCGCCGCGGACGACCTGCCGCGGGCCGGCTCGCACCCCGACCGCCGGGCGTTCCTTGCAGCTCGCACACCGGTCTCACGCGTGGTGATCTTCAAGGAACGGCGGGCGGCGGGTGCGGCGGCGGGTCGTCGCGACGCGAGTTAGGCTGCATCCGAACCCCCCGGGTAACGGACCCGTGGGGCTTTCGGCGTGAGAGGCGTGGCTGTCATGGCGGTACCCGGCCTGGTCGACCTGCTCGCGGCGGAGCCTGCGCTCGCCGCGGCGGCCGAGCTCGCGGGCACCCCCGACGTCGCGATCACCGCCCCCGCGCCGCTGCGCCCGTTCGCCGTCGCGGCGCTCGCCCAGCGGACCGGCCGCATGGTCCTCGCGGTCACCGCGACGGGCCGCGAGGCCGAGGATCTGACGGCCGCGCTGCGCTGCCTGCTGCCGTACGACTCCGTCGCCGAGTTCCCCGCGTGGGAGACGCTGCCGCACGAACGCCTCTCGCCCCGCGCCGACACCGTCGGCCGCCGTATCGCGGTTCTGCGGCGACTCGCCCACCCCGGAGACCAAGGCCCGCTGAAGGTCGTCGTCGCGCCGGTACGCAGCGTGCTCCAGCCGCAGGTCAAGGGCCTCGGCGACCTGCCGCCGGTGGAGGTCAAGGAGGGCGCCAGCGTCGAGCTGGACGACCTCGTCCAACGTCTCGTCGGCTACTGCTACGCCCGCGTCGACCTCGTCGAGAAGCGCGGCGAGTTCGCGGTCCGGGGCGGCATCCTCGACGTGTTCCCGCCGACGGAGGAGCACCCGGTACGCCTGGAGTTCTGGGGCGACGACGTCGAGGACGTCCGCTACTTCGCCGCCGGCACCCAGCGCAGCCTCGAGCCCGCCGACCGCGGCCTCTGGGCGCCGCCGTGCCGCGAGCTGCTGCTCACCGACGACGTCCGCGCCCGTGCCAAGGCGCTGTCCACCGACCACCCCGAGCTCATCGAGATCCTCGACAAGCTGGCCGACGGCACGCCGGTCGAGGGGATGGAGGCGCTCGCGCCGGTCCTCGTCGACGACCTGGTGCTGCTGGTCGAGGAGCTCCCCGCCGGCGCGCACGTGCTGGTCTGCGACCCCGAGCGCGTACGCAGCCGCGCCACCGAGCTGACCCGGACGAGCGAGGAGTTCCTCGAGGCCTCGTGGGCCGCCGCGGGGGGCGGCGGCGCGGCGCCGATCGACCTCGGCGCGGCGGCGTACCGCGAGGTCGAGGACGTCCAGACCGCCGCCACGAGCCAGGGCATCCCGTGGTGGACGCTGACGCCGTTCACGGCCGACGAGGACGCGGAGAACGTCGTCGACGCCCGCGCGCACGAGCCGTACACCGGCGACATGGACAAGCTCGTCACCGACGCCCGCGACTGGTCGCGCGACGGCTGGCGGGTCGTCTTCGTCACCGAGGGCCACGGCCCCGCCGAACGCCTCGCCGAGGTCCTCCGCGAGCACGACCTCGGCGTCCGCGTCTCGCCCGAGCTGGAGACACCGCCCGAGCCCGGCATCACCGTCGCCAACGCCGTCTTCGACCACGGCTTCGTCGCGCCGGGGCTCAAGCTGGCCCTGATCACGGAGACCGACTTCGCCGGCCAGCGCAGCGCCACCAAGGACATGCGCAGGATGCCGAGCAAGCGGCGCAACGCCGTCGACCTGCTCAGCCTCAAGCCCGGCGACTACGTCGTCCACGAGAGCCACGGCGTCGGCCGTTACGTGCAGATGGAGAAGCGCACGGTCAACGGCGGCGAGCGCGAGTACCTCGTGCTCGAGTACGCCAAGGGCGACCAGCTGCGCGTCCCCACCGACTCGCTCGACCTCGTGACGCGCTACGTCGGCGGCGAGGCCCCGACGCTGCACCGCATCGGCGGCTCCGACTGGGCCAAGGCCAAGGGCCGCGCGCGCAAGGCCGTGCGCGAGATCGCCGCCGAGCTGATCCGTCTCTACAGCGCGCGCATGGCCAGCCCCGGCTACAAGTACGGCCCCGACACGCCATGGCAGCGGGAGCTCGAGGACGCGTTCCCGTACCACGAGACGCCCGACCAGCTCGCCGCCATCAACGAGGTCAAGGCCGACATGGAGACGTCGGTCCCGATGGACCGCGTCATCTGCGGCGACGTCGGCTACGGCAAGACCGAGATCGCCGTACGCGCGGCGTTCAAGGCGGTCATGGACGGCAAGCAGGTCGCGATCCTCGTGCCCACGACTCTCCTTGCGCAGCAGCACTTCCAGACGTTCAGCGAACGGTTCGCGCAGTTCCCCGTGAAGGTCCGCGCGGTGTCGCGGTTCAACACGCAGAAGGAGCAGGACGCGATCCTCGAGGGCGTCGCGGCCGGCGACGTCGACGTCGTCATCGGCACCCACCGCCTGCTGTCGGCGAGCACGAAGTTCAAGGACCTCGGGCTCGTCGTGGTCGACGAGGAGCAGCGCTTCGGCGTCGAGCACAAGGAGTACCTCAAGCGGCTGCGCACCAGCGTGGACGTGCTGACGATGTCCGCCACGCCGATCCCGCGCACCCTGGAGATGTCGATCACCGGCATCCGCGAGCTGTCGACGATCGACACCCCGCCGGAGGAACGCCATCCGGTGCTGACGTTCGTGGGGCCGTACGACGAGAGGCAGATCGCCGCCGCGATCCGCCGCGAGCTGCTGCGCGAGGGCCAGGTCTTCTTCGTGCACAACCGCGTGCAGTCGATCGAGAAGGCGGGCCAGCGGCTGCGCGAGCTGGTGCCCGAGGCGCGCATCCGCACCGCCCACGGGCAGATGAACGAGGACCTCCTCGAACACGTCATGGTGGAGTTCTGGGAGAAGGAGTTCGACGTCCTCGTCTGCACGACGATCGTCGAGTCCGGCCTCGACATCGCCAACGCCAACACCCTCATCGTCGAGCGCGCCGACGCCCTCGGCCTCTCGCAGCTCCACCAGCTCCGCGGCCGGGTCGGCCGAGGAAGGGACCGGGCGTACGCGTACTTCCTCTACCCGCCGGAGAAGCCGCTGTCGGAGACGGCGTACGACCGCCTGCAGACCATCGCGCAGAACGCCGAGCTCGGCGCCGGCATGGCCGTCGCGCTGAAGGATCTGGAGATCCGCGGCGCCGGCAACCTCCTCGGCGGCGAGCAGAGCGGGCACATCGCGGCGGTCGGCTTCGACCTCTACGTACGCCTCGTCGGCGAGGCCGTCGCGGAGTTCAAGGGCGAGAAGCGCGAGGAGGAGGTGGAGGTCAAGGTCAACCTCCCCGTCGACGCCGCGCTGCCGCACGCGTACATCCCCGAGGAGCGGCTGCGTATCCAGGCGTACGGCCGCGTCGCCGCCGCGCACGACGACGACTCGCTCGCCGCCGTCCGCGAGGAGCTCGCCGACAGGTACGGCCCGCTGCCCACGCAGGTCGAGAACCTCATGGCCGTGGCGGCGTTCCGCAACCTCGCCCGCAGGCACGGCATCACGGAGGTGTCGCTGCAGGGCAACGCCGTCCGCTTCGCCCCGCTGGACCTGCGCGAGAGCCAGACGCTGCGCGTCCAGCGGCTCTACAAGGGCGCCATCGTGAAGCCCGCGATCCACACCGTTCTCGTGCCGAAGCCGGACGTACGGGACACTGATCTCCTCGCCTGGTGCACCGCCGTCCTCGACGCCGTACTCGAAGGGGTCCCGCAGTGATCCGCACGCTCGCCGCTCTCGTCGCCGGCGCCGCCCTGCTGACCGGTTGCGGGCAGACGACCGCCGGTGTCGCCGCCCGGGTGGGCGAGCACACCATCGAGACGTCGTCGTTCGCCGACCGGGTGGCGCGGTCGTACGAGAACGAGCAGTTCGCCCAGCAGAACCCCAAGGACGCCTACCAGCGCTCGCTGCTGCGCAACCTCATCCTCACGCGCCTCGTGGAGGTCGCGGCGGACCGCCTCGGCGTCACCGTCACCGACGCGCAGGTCGACGCGCGCGAGGAGGAGATCGTCCAGGGGTACGGCGGCCGCGAGGCGTTCGAGCAGGGCCTCCCGACCCGCGGCTACCACCTCAGCGACGTGCGCGCGGTCGTCCGCGCGGAGGTGCTGCAGAACGCCGTCCTCGACAAGCTCGTCGAGGGCGAGGTCGTCACCGAGGAGCAGCTGCGCAAGGAGTACCAGCGCCAGCTGCCCCGGCTCGACGTCGCGCGCATCGCCCACATCGTGCTGCGCGAGAAGGCCCGCGCCGAGCGCGTCGCCAAGCTCGCCAAGGAGCCCGGCGCCGACTTCTCCGCCCTCGCCTCGCGGTACTCGCAGGACAACGAGACGCGCGAGGAGGGCGGCGAGCTCGGGGCGCTCGGCAACGGCGAGGGACGGTTCTCGAAGGCGTACGAGCAGGCGGTGTTCGAGGCGAGCACGGGCGATGTCATCGGCCCGATCCGTACCGTCACCGGCGGCGACGCGAAGGTCGTCGGCTACGAGATCGTGAAGATCATCGAGCGGCGGACGCGGACGTACGAGCAGGCGAAGAACGACCTCCGCCGCGCGATCCTCGACGAGCCGCGCAACCAGCGGTTCAACGACTACATCACCAAGCTCGCCGCCGAGCTGGGCGTCAAGGTCAACCCGCGCTTCGGGCGCTGGGACCCGCGGGCGCTCAACGTCGCCGACGCGCCGGGCACCGGCCTCTCGTCGCCGGCGCCGGTGCCCGGCCAGGAGCAGGCGCCGGGCGTCGTGCCCGGGCCGATCCCGACGGGCGCCCCGCCCGCGGGCGGCCAGCCCACCGCGCGGCCGTCCGGCCCGCAGTGACCGAGCCCGGCGCGCAGCCGGTACTCGACCGGCTCGTCCTCGTCGCCAACACGCACCGCGTCGCGCCAGGGCTGCTCTCGTGGTCGGCGTGGGAGGAGCTGCGCGGCGGCGACGCGTGCTGCGCGGACCCCGCGCACCCGCAGCTGCCGTTCCTCGAAGCCGCGGGCATCACCGTGACCGTGCTCGACCCGGCGAACGCCCCCGAGGGGCACCGCGTGTCGTACCTCATGGGCGGCGGCGACCCGCAGGCGGCGGGGATGGCGTACGAGTTCCGCGAGCGCGCGCGCGGCGGGAGGACCGCGGTGTGGCTGGCGTCGCCGGGCGGCGACCCGGCGTTCGTCCGCGCGCTCGGCGACCTCGTCGCGCGCGAGGGCGGCGTCGAGCTGGAGGTCGTGTACGGCTCGTACGACATGCCGGGCGCGCGGCTGCTCGACCTCGTCTCGACCATGGACAGGCTGCGCTCGCCGGGCGGCTGCCCGTGGGACGCGGAGCAGACCCACGAGACGCTCGCGCCGTACCTCGTGGAGGAGACGTACGAGGCCCTGGAGGCCATCGAGCACGGCGACCTGACGGCGCTGCGCGACGAGCTCGGCGACGTGCTCCTGCAGGTGGTGTTCCACTCGCGCGTCGCGGAGGAGCGCACCGACGAGACGCGCTGGACCATCGACGACGTCGCGGGCGGCATCGTCGAGAAGCTCGTCCGGCGGCACCCGCACGTGTTCGGCGGCGTCACCGTTTCGGGTGCTGACGAGGTGCAGCGCAACTGGGACGACATCAAGGCCGCGGAGAAGACCGAGGGCGAGGGCGCGCTGCACGGCGTCCCGCTCGGCCAGCCCGCGATCACCCTCGCGGCGAAGTACCAGAAGCGCGCGTCGAAGGCTGGGCTGCCGCCGGGCCTGCTGCCGTACATCGACGAGGCGCTCGCCGCCATCGAGACGACGGCGCCCGAGGAGCGCGCGGGGGCGGTGGGCCGGCTGCTGTTCGCGGTCGTCGCGCTGGCGCGGACGCTCGACGTCGATCCCGAGGCGTCGCTGCGCGGCGTGGCCCGCGACTTCCGCGAGCGCTTCGAGGCGGCGGAGGAGACGGCGCGGACGACCGGCATCCCGCTGAGCGACTGGGACGAGGCCGCGTGGCGCGAGGTCTGGGACGCCGCCGCGCTGCCGCCGGCGGAGTAGAGGGGACGCTGCCGCAAGCCCCCGTTTTTCGTGATCTTGGCAACGTTTGTGCTGCTCGGCTTGCACGGATGTTGCCAAGATCACGAAGTCCGTCGGGTCGTCAGCCCGCGAGCGGCACCGACAGGTAGCCGGAGACGTACGCGCACAGCGCGTCGCCGTCGAACCCGCCCATCCAGAACGACAGCGGCCAGTGTTGCGACTCGTCCGCGCCGAGACCGTTGGCGTCGACCGGGCCGTTGACGTCGACGCACCAGCCGTACGCCTGCAGCGTGAGCTGGTGCGCCCGCCGGTCGATGGACTGGCCGTCCATGTCGGTGAGGTACCACCAGCGGCGCAGGATGTTCAGCTGGCTGATGCGCGTCTCCAGCGCGGCACGTTCGACGGGGTCGGTCGTGACGGCGAGCAGCTCCTCGAGGTTGCGCTGGCGCATCTGCCGGTTGGCGATGCACGACTGCCACGACGCGTCGGGCAGGCCGGTCGCCTTCGCCACCTCGACCGAGTCGCTGACGAAGCCCTGCGGCTGCCGGCGTACGAGCATCTCCGACGTCGCCGAGGTGATCTCCAGCTCGGGCTGGGACGGGTCGAGCAGGTCCGTGCGGTCGAGCGCGACGGTGCCGTTCGGCTCGGTGACGACCACGCGCACCGGGTCGATCGCGAACATGTCGTTGCGGATGACGATGCCGTTGAGTTCTGCGGGCCGCGAGCCCGGCAGCGCGACCTTCGAGCCGACGAGGTACGGCACGTCGGAGAGCGTCAGCGTCGCGTCGTCGTACTGCCGCGCGCGCGTGACCGTGACTCCGACGCGCGGCCCTGGCGCGTCCGGCGAGACGCCGAAGCGCCGCTCGTACACGCCGCGCTCATCGGGCTGGAAGTGCATGAGACCGTCGAGGTCCGGCTCGCCGGCGAGCGCGAACGTGTAGCCGCTGACGCCGCGCGGCTCGTCGGTCGGGTCGGGGTCGGTCGGCGCGCGGTACTGGTAGAACCCCTCGAACGACAGGTACAGCGTCCGCATCGTCAGCTCACCGTCCCGATGTTGGTCCACTTGTCGCGCCAGTCGTCGGCGAGCCGTTGCGCGTTGACGGCCAGGTAGCGCAGCCGTACGGCCACCGGGTCGCCGGGCGGTCGTACGCCGTAGATCGACAGGGCGGCGAGGTCGGCGGCGAGCGCGTCGAAGCGGCCCTGGAACTCGTCGTACACGTCGCCCGGGGCGGGCGCGGTGACGACGTCGCCGGACAGCTCGAAGCCCGGGCCGGCGTTGCCTGGACGGCCGTCGTCGAACGCCGGCAGCACCGTGAGGATCTCCGCGAGCGGCCGGACGAACATCGTCATCAGCGGGAAGAAGATGGCGTTCATCAACGCCACCGACTCGTCCTCGGTCTTCGGCGTGCTGCCGTAGAGCGCGAGCATGAGCAGCAGCATCAGCTCGTACGCGTCGTTGAAGACCTCGGCGACCTCGCGGGTGTCCGGGTCGGTGACGAGGTTGACCTCGTCGGGCGCCGTGATGTCCGGGTGCATCGACACGAGCGGGTTGTCGACGACGGGTCGCGCGGGGTCGAAACCGCAGGCGCGCAGGTCGTCCAGCACCGCCGTGAAGATGCAGTAGTGGACGTGCTCCATGTACGACGGCGGCGCGAGGATGCCCTCGCCCTGCTCGATGATCTCGGCGATGGCCTGGTGTGCCGAGGCGAGGTCGGTGACCTGGATGATGTCGAGGCCGTACTGGTTGAGGTCGTCCATCGGCTGCTCGGCCGGCGTGCCCTGGCCGCCCCAGATCTCCGACCCGATGTCTCCGTCGAAGAGGAACTTCTCGCCGATCGTGTCCGACACGTACGTGAACCCGGCCGCCAGGCTGACGTAGAGGTCCTGCACCGACGTGTACGGGATCTCGCCGGGCACCGGAGCCGGCCCCGACATGACGCGCGGTTGCGTGAGCAGCGCGAGCAGGTCCTCCTTCGAGACGCCGGGGCCATCGCAGTAACCGCTCGGCGGCGGCGACGGGTGCGGCTCCTCGAACACCTGGAACCGCTCGACCGTGCCGGCGTCGAAGCGCGTGAGAACGCTCCGGATGCCGAGCGCGCCGTACCGCTCGACGGTCTGCGGGAAGTTCGGCCGCGTCAGCGTCGGCGTGCCACCGATGGCGGCGAGCATGTTCAGCACCAGGCCGAGATGCTCCATCTCCTGCCGCGCGACGAGCGTGACCTGCGCCTCCCAGCCGCGGGCGCGTTCGAGCTGCACCTCGTCGAGGCCCTCGCTGGTGGACTTCTTCATGGAGTACGCCGCGAAGAGGTACTGGCACATGAGGTTGTGCTCGAGCTCCGCGGCCAGGTGCAGCGCGTCGATCAGCTGCTCGCGCGTGGTCAGCGGCACCGTCATTGGCGACCCCCGTTTGTCGCTCGTCCAGACGAAGGCGCGACTGTATGCCCGTCGCTCAGCCGGACACAACGTGCCCCGCCGCGGCACCCGCGAGCGCGTACGCCACCGCGACCGGCAGCGTCCCCAGCGCGGCGGCGGCGACGACCTTCAGCGGCGACAGGCGCGCGGTGCCGGCCGCGATCGCGACCGTCTCCGCGAGCAGCGGCACCGGCCGCGTCACGACGACGGCGAGGACGCCCCAGCGGCGGAGGAGGCGTTCGGCACGTTGTCGTTCGTCGTCGGTGACCCAGCGGCGCAGCGGGTCGGCGCGGCGGCCGAGCAGCCATCCGGCGTACGCCGCGCCGGTGCCGCCCGCGACGGACAGCGCGGCCCCGGCGACGGCGCCGAACGCCGCCCCGTGCGCGACCATGACGATGCTCGAAGGGACGGGCAGGACGACGTCGGCGACGAGCAGCCCGAGGCCGACGAGAGCGGCGAGGGCGCCCGCGGACGCGAGCGCGGGGCGCGGGTCGGTGAGCAGCGGTACGCCCGCCGCCTCGACCGCCGCGAACACGACGAGGAGGCCGCAGAGCAGCCCGGTCGTCAGCAGTGCCGTTCGCCTCATCGCGTCCCCTCGGCGGCGAGCGTACGCCCGAAGTGACCGGAACCCGCCCGGTACGGCCCGCGCCGCCGTAGCGTGGACGCCGGTTCCGGATGCCGGGAGGCAGTCATGCAGTTCGCACCGAAGCACGTCGTCGCCATGGTCTCGTCCGTCTGCGCGGCGGTCGTCCTCGCGCCGGTCGGCGTCATGGCCGCGACCGGGACGCTCGTCAACCTCACCGACCCGCTCGACGGCAGCCGCAAGGCGCGCGTCAGCGGCATCAGCGGCCTGTACGTCGACACCAGGCCGCGGGCGACGGCGGGGTCGTTCCACGCGTTCTTCGAGAACGTCGTGGACGTGACCACGCTGCGCCCGGCGAAGGAGACGTCGGCTCCGAACGGCATCGCCGTGACGTCGTTCGTCGTCACGGTGAAGGGCGACGCGAACACGTCGATCAACCACGTGCGGATCTTCTCCAGGGAACGGACGTCGGGGAGCGCGTCGTGCGCCAACGGCTCGGGGTGGAGCACGTCGAAGACCCTGGCCACCGTCGCCGTCCGCGCGGGCAGCACCGAGCAGGTCCTCTTCAACGGCCCGCCGCTCGTGGTGGGGCCGGCCGCGTCGGGCAGGCGGATCTGCGTGGGCGTCCAGCAGACCCAGCACTTCGGGAGCACGGCGACCGACGTGGCAGTGACCGGCTTCACGTTCAGCTAGCTGCCCGGTCGGTACGCTGGGCTCCTCACCCGACAGCGAGGAGCGAGGCGTTGGCGTCCATCGAGGCCGTAGCAGGCAGGGAGATCCTGGACTCCCGCGGCAACCCCACCGTCGAGGTCGAGGTCGCCCTCGAAGACGGCACGATCGCCCGCGCGGCGGTGCCCAGCGGCGCGAGCACCGGCGCGTTCGAGGCGGTGGAGCTGCGCGACGGCGGCGACCGCTTCGGCGGCAAGGGCGTCGAGAACGCCGTGACCGCGGTCGACGACGAGATCGCAGACGCGCTGCTCGGCTTCGAGGCGTCGGAGCAGCGGCTCGTGGACCAGGCGCTCATCGACCTCGACGGCACGCCCGACAAGAGCAGGCTCGGAGCCAACGCCGTCCTCGGCGCGTCGCTCGCGGTCGCGAAGGCCGCCGCGGAGTCCGCTGGGCTGCCACTGTTCCGCTACGTCGGCGGCGCGACCGCGCACGTCCTTCCGGTGCCGATGCTCAACATCCTCAACGGCGGCGCGCACGCCGACACCAACGTCGACATCCAGGAGTTCATGGTCGCGCCGGTGGGGGCGGCGACGTTCCGCGAGGCGCTGCGCTGGGGCGCCGAGGTCTACCACGCGCTGAAGTCGGTGCTGAAGGCGCGCGGGCTCACGACTGCCATCGGCGACGAGGGAGGCTTCGCGCCCGACCTGCCGGCCAACCGCGACGCGCTCGACCTCATCGTCGAGGCGATCGAGAAGGCCGGCTTCGTGCCCGGGCAGGACGTGGCTCTCGCGCTCGACGTCGCGGCGACGGAGTTCTACTCGGACGGCGCCTACCAGTTCGAGGGTGCCGCGAAGTCCGCGACGGAGATGGCGGCGTACTACGCGGGCCTCGTCGCGGCGTACCCGATCGTCTCGATCGAGGACCCGATGAGCGAGGAGGACTGGGACGGCTGGCGCGGTGTGACCGAGGAGCTGGGTACGACGGTGCAGCTGGTCGGCGACGACCTGTTCGTCACCAACCCGGCGCGGCTCGCGCGCGGCATCACCGAGCGCTGCGCCAACTCCCTGCTCGTCAAGGTCAACCAGATCGGCACCCTCACCGAGACGCTCGACGCGGTCGTGCTGGCGCACCGTTCCGGCTACACGTCGATGATGAGCCACCGCTCGGGCGAGACCGAGGACACGACGATCGCCGACCTCGCCGTCGCGCTCGACTGCGGGCAGATCAAGTCCGGCGCGCCCGCGCGGTCGGAGCGCGTGGCGAAGTACAACCAGCTCCTCCGCATCGAGGAGGAGCTCGACGACGCGGCGCGCTACGCGGGCCGCTCGGCGTTCCCGCGCTTCGAGGTCAAGGCTTGACCAAGCGCCCGACCGGGCCCGCGCGACGCAAGCCGTCGACGCGGCGGCCCGACGCGCGGCGGCGCACGCAGGGAGTCGGCACGCCCACCGTTCCGAAGCCCGAGCCCGGCGCGAAGCGCACCGCCATCACGACTCGCGCCGCGATCCTCGCGGCGGTGCTCTGCGTGCTCGCGCTGGCGTTGACGGTGCCGCTGCGGCAGTACGTCGCGCAGCGCGGCAAGGTCGCGCAGCTGCGCGCGAAGCAGCAGCAGGCGCAGGCGCGGGTGGACGCGCTGGAGGCGCAGAAGCAGCGACTTCAGGACCCCGCGTACGTCGAGCAGCTCGCCCGCGAGCGTCTCCACTTCGTGCGGCCTGGCGAGGTGCCTTACATCCTCCTCACCCCGTCCCCGACGCCCGCTCCGGTCGGTGCCGGCACGCCCGCCGGCAAGGCGGTCGGCGGCGAGGGGCCGTGGTACTCGCGGCTCTGGGGCACCGTCGAGGCGGCGGGCACCGCGCCGCGTCCGAAAGCACAGCTCCGCAAGTGATCTCCGAGGACGACCGGGCCGCCGTCGAGGCGCAGCTCGGCCGGCCGCCGCGCGGCCTGCGCGCCGTCGCGCACCGGTGCGCGTGCGGGCTCCCGGACGTCGTGGAGACGGCGCCGCTGCTGGAGGACGGGACGCCGTTCCCGACGCTGTACTACCTGACCTGCCCGCGCGCCGCGTCGGCGATCGGGACGCTGGAGTCGTCGGGTCTCATGGCGTCGATGACCGAGCGGCTGGGTTCCGACCCCGAGCGCGCCGAGGCCTACTCGGCGGCGCACGACGACTACCTCGCCCGACGTGACGCTCTGGGTGTGCTGCCCGGCGCGCCGGGAGCCGGCGGGATGCCGACGCGGGTGAAGTGCCTGCACGTCCTCGTCGCGCACGAGCTGGCCGTGCCGGGCGCCAACCCGTTCGGCCGCGAGGCCCTGGATGCGCTGGGGGACTGGGGATCCCGGGGCCCCTGCGTGACCCCGTGACGCGCGTCGCGGCCGTCGACTGCGGCACCAACTCGATCCGCCTGCTCGTCGCGGACGTCGTCGAAGGACGGCTCGTGGACGTGCACCGGGAGATGCGCATCGTGCGGCTCGGGCAGGGCGTGGACCGCACCGGCATGCTGGCGCCCGACGCGCTGGAACGCACCTTCGCGGCGCTCCGCTCGTACGTCCCGCTCATGGCCGGGGCGGAGCGCGTACGGATGGTCGCGACGTCGGCGACCCGCGACGCGGCGAACGCGTTGGAGTTCGTGGAGGGGTGCGCCGCGATCCTCGGCGTGTCGCCCGAGGTGGTGGCGGGGGAGGAGGAGGCGCGGCTGTCGTTCCTCGGCGCGACGGCGGAGCTGGACCTGCCCGCGCCGTACGCCGTCTGCGACATCGGCGGCGGGTCGACGGAGTTCGTCCTCGGGACGACGGGGGTCGAGCAGGCGGCGAGCGTGGACGTGGGCTGCGTACGGCTGACCGAGCGGCGGCTGCGTACGGACCCTCCGCCCGATGCCGAGCTCGACGCGGCCGTGGCGGACGTCGCGCTCGCGCTCGACGGCGTGGACGTGGAGGTCGGGCGGGCGGCGACGTTCGTCGGGCTGGCTGGGTCGGTGACGACCGTGACGGCGCTCGCGCTGGGGCTGACGGCGTACGACCCCGCGGCCATCCACCTCGCGCGTGTCTCCGCGGAGCGGGTGGAGGACGTGACGGCGCGCTTGCTGGCGATGCCGCGTACGGAGCGCGCCGCGCTGCCGGTCATGCACCCAGGGCGGGTGGACGTCATCGGCGCGGGTGCGCTGGTGCTGCGCGAGGTGATGCGGCGGTGGTCGCTGCCGGAGGTCGTGGCGAGCGAGCGCGACATCCTCGACGGCATCGCGCTCAGCGTGGCGGCTCCGCCAGGCTGAAAGCGTCCGCCGCCACGTCGTAGGTCAGGAAGACCGCGTCACTGCCTTCGTACGCGAGCGTCACGTCCTTGCCGAGCGCCGTCCCGGCCGTCCGGAGGAAGTCGCACAGCGCGTCGAGCGGCTCTTGGCCGGTGATCTCGCGGCGGTCGACGTCGAAGTCCACCTCGCCGGCCGCCACGAACACGTTGACCTGCACGCCCTCGGCCGGCCAGACCGCCACCGTGTGGCTGTCGTCGGGGTCCGCGACGATCGAGCCGAGGTCGTCCGGCACCGGGCGCGGCTCGGTGCCGAGCACCGTCATCCGCCAGCCCCGCTCGCGGGCACGGCCGAGCACGACGAGCCAGTCGGTGCCGGTGGAGCCGGGCACCGCGCCGTCGGGCAGGTCGCCGTCCGCCGGGTCCGACAGGAGGGCGGCGAACGCGTCGTACGGCACCGTCGCGGACATGGACGGATTGTGGCCGGGCGCCGTCGTCGGGGCACGGGGATTCGCGTGTGATGCTGTCGCCATGAGGCGGCGCTGGGTCGTGGCGGCAGGCGTCGTCGTGGCGCTCGGCGCGGGCGCCGCGATCGGGCGCTACGTCTGGCTGCCGTCGTACCGGCCGTCGTTGCGGGCGGGGGAGACGTACGGGCTCGACGTCTCGCACCACCAGGGCCCGATCGACTGGGCGCGGGTGAAGGGCGACGGGATCGCGTTCGCGTACGTCAAGGCGACGGAGGGCGGCGACCACGTCGACACGAGGTTCTCCGACAACTGGTCCGGCGCGGGCAGCGCGGGCGTCGAGCGCGGCGCGTACCACTTCTTCACGCTCTGCACGCCCGGAGTCCGGCAGGCTCAGCACTTCCTCGCGACGGTGCCCGACGGTCCCGCGCTGCCGCCCGCGCTCGACCTGGAGCTGGCCGGCAACTGCGCCGCGCGGCCGCCGGCGCAGGACGTACGGGCCGAGGTGACGGCGTTCGCCGAGGTGGTGGAGCAGGCACGCGGCCAGCGGGTGCTGCTCTACGTCGGCGACGACTTCGCGGAGCGGTACTTCCGCGACCTCGGCGGGCGCGAGCAGTGGGTCCCGCGCGTGCTCCGCAGGCCGGGCGGGGAGTGGCGCGTCTGGCAGGCCTCGGCGTGGGCTCGCGTGGACGGCGTGGCGGGGCCGGTGGACCTCGACGTACGGCGTTCGCCGTAGCCGGTCGCGGCGCCGTACGGCTTCGGGGTGCGCTTTTTCGCCGCACGGGCCGCAACCCGGTTGCGCAGGTGTGCACACGCTAGGGTCGCGAGCATGGGTGAGCAGGTGACGTTCGCGAGCAACGGGGACTCCGCCGAGGGCTACCTCGCCGTGCCGGAGACGGGCTCGGGGCCCGGCGTGATCGTGATCCAGGAGTGGTGGGGCCTGGTGCCGCACATCCGCAGCCTGGCTGACGCGTTCGCCGGCGAGGGTTACGTGGCGCTGGCACCGGACCTCTACCACGGCATCACGACGACGGAGCCGGACGAGGCGGGCAAGCTGCTGATGGGCCTGGCGATGGACCGCGCCGCCAAGGACATCGCGGGCGCGGCGCGCTACCTCGTCGCACGCCCCGAGACCACCGGCGACAAGATCGGCGCCGTCGGCTTCTGCATGGGCGGCAGCCTGGCGCTCTGGTCGGCGACGCTGGCGCCGGAGATCGTCGCGGCGGTGGGCTTCTACCCGGCGATCCCGTGGCAGCACATGAGCCCCGACTGGCCGTCCTACGACGGCAAGGCCGCGCAGATCCACGCCGCCGAGGGTGACGGCGGGCCCGAGGCCGAGGGCATCCAGCAGGCGCGCGCCGCGATCGAGGCGGCGGGCGGCACGGTGGACGTGTTCGGCTACCCCGGCACCGAGCACGCGTTCTTCAACGACTCGAGGCCCGAGGTGTACGACGCCGTGGCCGCCGCGCAGGCGTGGGGCCGCACGCTGGCGCTGTTCCAAGACCGGCTCTGATGCCGGTCATCGAGGTCGCAGGCGCGCGGAAGTCGTTCACGCGGTTCCGGAAGCCGCCGCACAAGGCAGTCGACGCGCTCGACCTGTCGGTCGCCGAGGGCGGCGTGCACGGCTTCCTCGGGCCGAACGGCTCCGGCAAGACGACGACGATCCGCATGCTGCTCGGGCTCGTCGAGCCCGACGCCGGCGACATCCGGCTGCTCGGCAGGCCGGTGCCCGAGGCGCTGCCCGAGGTCATCGGCCAGGTCGGCGCGCTGGTCGAGACGCCGCTGTTCTTCCCGCAGTTCTCGGGCCGGCTCAACCTCGAGCTGCTCGCCGACGTCGCTGGCCTCCCGAGGGAACGCGTCGAGGAGGGCCTCGCGACGGTCGGCCTCACCGAGCGCGCCGACGACCGCGTGAAGGCGTACTCCCTCGGCATGAAGCAGCGGCTCGGCATCGCCGCGGCGCTCATGAAGCGGCCGCGGCTGCTCATCCTCGACGAGCCGAGCAACGGCCTCGACCCGGCCGGCATCCGCGAGGTACGCGAGCTCATCCGCCACCTCGGGTCGAACGGCGTGACGGTGTTCCTCTCGTCGCACCTGCTCGGCGAGGTCGAGCAGGTCTGCGACACCGTCGACATCCTCGTCCGCGGCAGGCGCATCGCGTCGGGCACGGTCAAGGACGTGCTCGCGACGAAGGCGACGGGTGAGGTACGCGTCCGCATCGCCGACCTCGCGCTCGCCGCGACGACGCTGGAGACGGCCGGCATGACCGTCACGCGCGCCGAGGACCACCTGCTCGTGACCGGCGTGACGGACCCGGCCAGGGTCAGCGAGGCGCTGGCGAAGAAGAAGCAGTACGTCGCCGAGCTGACCCCGCTGGCGGCGAACCTCGAGAGCGTGTTCCTCGACCTGACCGAGGGGAACGCATGACCGGCCTGCTGCGCTCCGAGGTGCGCCGGCTGACCTCGCGCAGGCTGGCGCGCTACGTCGCCATCGCCGTGTTCGCCATCACGATCCTCACGCTCGGCCGGATCTTCCTCACGTCGACCCGTCACGTCGACCCCCGTGTCCAGCAGATCGCCGCGCAGCAGCAGGAGCAGGACCGGATCTACTGCGAGGAGGCGAAGCAGCGCGGCGAGATCCCCCAGGACGAGGACTGCGCGCTCATGGTGGGCACGTACTTCGACGACCCGCGGCTGCACGCGCGCACCGCGCTGCCCGGCGGCGTGAAGACGGTGGCGGTGAGCGTCGGGCTGCTCGCGCTGGTGCTGGGGGCGAGCTACGTCGGCGCCGACTGGCACATCGGCACGATGCAGGCGCTGCTGTTCTGGGAGCCGCGCCGCGGCCGCGTCATGGCCGCCAAGGCGGTCGCGCTCCTCGGCGTCGTGGCGGCGTTCTCCGTGGTGTTCCACCTCGTCGTCTACACCGGGCTGTACGTCATCGGCGCGACCCGCGGCACGACCGACGGCGTGACCGGCGGGCTGCACCTGTCCAACCTGCTGACGGCCGGACGCGGCCTGGTGTTCGGGGCGGTGATGGCACTCGTCGGGTACGCCATCGCGGGGCTCGCGCGCAACACCGTCGCGGCGCTCGTCGCGGCGTTCGTCTACGTCGTCGCCGTCGAGAACGCCGTCCGCGGCCTCCGCCCCGGCTGGCAGCGCTACCTCCTCACGGAGAACACCGTCGCCCTGCTCAACAAGGAGATGAGCGTGGCGCCCGCGCGGGCGAAGCAGCTCGTCGACTTCAGCGGCGAGCAGGCGCAGTACGTCCTCACCAGCGGCCGCGCGGCGCTGACGCTCGCGCTCTACGTGACGCTCCTCGTCGGCGCGTTCTACCTGTCGTTCACCCGGCGCGACGTGACGTAGGCCGTGGCTCCCGGATCGAACGGCCTCCTGCGCGGCGCCCAGATCGCCGCTCGCTGCGTCGTCCTCGTCGCCGACAGCGCTGCTGTCGGCTCCTCGTCCGCCTTGCGGGCGGCAACCTGGACTGCCGCTCGCGACGGCCGCGAACCGAGAGACACGACCTAGTGGCGTACGTCGTCCCGGGCGCCGAGCACCCGGCCGAGGTCGCCTCGCGGCTGACGCCGGTGGCGTACGAGCCCCCCGACGTCGTCCGCCTCGCCGCCTCCGCGATGAGCCCAGGGCACCTCGACTCGCGTGTGTCGGTCTGCCGGGCCTGCCCGCGGCTGGTCGAGTGGCGGGAGCGCGTGGCGGACGAGCGGCGCGCGTCGTTCGCGGGGGAGACGTACTGGGGCAGGCCCGTCCCTTCGTGGGGGCCCGCCCGCGCGCGGATCGTCGTCATCGGGCTCGCGCCGGCCGCGCACGGCGGCAACAGGACGGGACGCATCTTCACCGGCGACCGTTCCGGCGACTGGCTGTACGCCGCCCTCCACCGCGCGGGTCTCGCCGCGCGGCCGACGAGCACGTACGCCGGTGACGGCCAGGAGCTGATCGACACGCGGATCGTCGCGGCGGTGCACTGCGCGCCGCCGGCCAACAAGCCCACCACCGAGGAACGCGACGCCTGCCGCCCCTGGCTCGAACGCGACCTCGAGCTGCTCGCGCCGTCGCTGCGCGTCGCGGTCGTGCTCGGCGGGTTCGCGTGGGCGGCGGCGTTCCCGGCGCTGCGCAACGCCGGCTACCGCGTGCCGACCAGGGTCGCGCGGTTCGGCCACGGAGCCGAGGTCGAGGCAGGCCAGGTCAGCGTGCTGGGCTGCTACCACCCGAGCCAGCAGAACACGTTCACCGGAAGGCTGACCGAGCCGATGCTCGACGACGTCTTCGCCCGCGCGACGAAGCTCGCGGGGCTGCGGTGACGGCGCGCGTCCTCGTGATCGGCGGGGGCTACGTCGGCCTCTACACGGCGCTGCGGCTGCAACGGCGCCTGCGCCGCGGCGAGGCCGAGGTGACGCTGGTCAGCCCCGAGCCGACGATGACGTACCAGCCGTTCCTGCCCGAGGCGGCGGCGGGGAGCATCGAGCCGCGGCACGTCGTCGTGCCGCTGCGCCGGGTCCTGCGCGGGACCAGGGTCGTCACGGGCGAGGTCGTCGCGCTCGACCACGCCACGAGGACCGCGCGCGTGGAGCCGCTGCGCGGCAGCGCGTACGACCTGCCGTACGACGTCGTGGTCGTCGCCCCAGGGTCGGTCGCGCGGACGCTGCCGATCCCTGGCCTCGCCGAGAACGCCGTCGGCTTCAAGACCGTCGGCGAGGCCATCTACCTGCGCAACTCCGTCCTCGAGTGCCTCGACGTCGCGGCCTCGACGCAAGACCCCGAGCGGCGTCAACGGGCGCTGACGTTCGTGTTCGTCGGCGCGGGCTACGCGGGCGTGGAGGCGTTCGCGGAGCTGGAGGACATGGCACGCGAGGCCGTCCGCCGCTACTACCCGGAGATCGACTGGGCAGAGACGCGCTGGGTGCTCGTCGAGGCGGCGCCGCGCATCCTCGGCGAGATCGGCCCGGCCATGGCCGACTACGCGCTGGAGCGGCTGCGCAAGCGCGGGATGGACGTACGCCTGGAGACGCGGCTGGAGTCGGCCGTGGACGGCGTCTGCGTGCTGTCCGACGGCACGTCGTTCCCCGCTGACACGCTGGTCTGGACGGCGGGCGTCAAGGCGCATCCGGCGCTGGCGTCGTACGCCGGCCTGCCCCTCGACGACCGCGGCAGGCTCCGCGCGCGAGCGGACCTCCGCGTCGAAGGCGTGGACGGCGCATGGACGGCGGGCGACTGCGCGGCGGTGCCCGACCTGACGCGGCCCGGCGAGCTCTGCGGGCCGACGGCGCAGCACGCCGTACGCCAGGCGAGCCGCCTCGCCGACAACCTGGTGACGGTGCTGAGGGGCGGAGCGCCGGAGCCGTACCGCCACAAGAACGCGGGATCCGTCGCGAGCCTCGGGCTGCACAAGGGCGTGGCGCAGGTCTACGGCGTGCGGCTGCGCGGGTGGCCCGCGTGGTTCATGCACAGGACGTACCACGTGAGCCGCGTGCCGACGCTCAACCGCAAGGTGCGCGTGGTCGCCGACTGGACGCTGGCACTGTTCTTCCGCCGCGACATCGTGTCGCTCGGCGCGCTGCACGACCCGCGCGGGCGGTTCCCCGGCTGAGACACTGGGCGGCGCCCCCGTGGCCCAACTGGCAGAGGCGGCCGACTTAAAATCGGCTCCGGTGCGGGTTCGACTCCCGCCGGGGGCACCGTCCACGCCCTGAGCGTGGCGCGGTGGACACCACCGGGGCTCCTGTCCCTTTGCGCAGGGCGGCCGGCCCCTTCGGGCAGGAGAGCTGACCCTGACCGCTGCCCGGGAGGGCCTCTCCTGTGCGGCGTGCCACCGCTACCGTGACGGCGGCTTCGGCACGAGGGGTGGACGCCAACGTGGTGCACGAGTTCGGGGACGCGGTCACGCCGCGGTCCACGGCACCGCCGATGACGGCGCGAAGACGTCCTGTCGCAGATGGGAGGCGGGAGACTCCGGCTCTTCTGCCGGGAGTGCTCGCGTTGCAGCGGGACGCCGGAAACCGAGCGGTGGGGACCCTGGTCGAGAGTGGTCGCGTTCCTGCCCCACCCCCGCTCCGGTGGCAGCGTGGTCTTCTTCCGGTGCAGCGTGTAGAGGCTACGGCCGCTCAGCTTCGGGATGTCGTCAAGGCAGGCAAGCGGTTGGGGCTGTTCGGTGCGGGCGATGTCCAGGGAGTGCTCGAGATCGTGCGGGCCGACCACGGCATCGGCTCGGCTGCCGAGTACGACCTCCTGGATCAGGACCGCTGGTCGGAACGAGCAACGCGCCTTGGTTACGAGGCCTTCAAGTCGGACAAGCTCGGCGCCACTCGCGGCGGGGTGCACACGTCGACCGGTACCAAGGCGTTCGTCACGGTCGCGACGGCACTCGTCGAGAACGCGTTGAACGCCGACGATCCGTGGCCGATAGCTCAGGTCCTCTGGCATGAGTACGAACACGTCAAGCAGGCCAACCTCCCCACCTATCCGATGAGGTACCGCCCGGACGACGCGGAGAGGAACACCCTGGCGGAGTTCGAGGCGTTGATGTCCGAGGTTCGCCATGCGCTCACACGAATGAGCTTCAAGGGAACGGTGTTCCTCAACCAGGCGTCGGAGAACGCGTTCACGGGCGCCATGAGGCTCGCGCTGAACACGTCGTACGGCCTGAACCAGGTTGAACAGGCGACACACCAGCGGGACATCACCCTGCTGGGGGAACTCGCCCAGGCCAGCCACCAGCAGCTGCTGGCTCTGGCGCGCCGCGAGAATCCGTGAGGTCTGCGCGCCCGGCCGGCCCGCCTTCGCCCGCGGAACGAGTGGGCGCTGCGTACGTCGCGTCGTCGCCGGGTGGCCGACCGCGCCGCCGGCTGATTCGCGGGGCGGGAGGGGGAGGAGCGGCGGCGGGTGCGTAGAAGGGTGCCCGTACGCACCTCTCCCCCTCCCGGAGGTCGACCGTCGTGCCCCAGCCACACCCCGCACGCCCCCTCCCACCCTCGTCGCGGCGCGGACCGACACTGCCCCGCTGACCCCGCGCGCCGGGTCCCGCGCACTCGTCTCGGCAACGACGTGCGCGACCGTTCGGACGGCGCTGCCCCTCCCGCGGCGATGAACGCCGCCTTCAGACCAGCCTCGCGCGTGCCCCTCCCTACCCGCGCGGCGGCGCCCCGTGTCGCCCGGGGCGCCTGGCCCACATCGGCGACAGGCGGAGGTGATCCCCTGATGAAGAAGAGCATCGTCCGCGTTGTCCTCGTCGCGGCTGCCGCGGCGTCGTTCGCGCTCCCGGCCAGCCCGGCGAACGCGTCCTGCAGCGTGACAATCCAGGACTGCATCGACCAGATCCTGTCGACCGTGACGCCCGCGGTACAGCAGTGCCACCGGGTCAACACATTCGTCGAGATCTGCCTGCCCGCCGCCTCCTAGCGGCACCTCCCGCTCGCGTCCTCCCGCGGACCGGCCTTCGGCAGCCGGCTCCGTCCGGGTTCGGCAGGCGTGAGCACCCCGGCAACGAAGCACCAGCGACGTCCGGCGTACGCGCTCCCTCCCAGGCGGTGGCACGGCCACGGCAGGGGCGCGCGCCGGGCCTCGCCGCACGACCGATTCCCGCGCGGTTGAGGGAGGAGCGCGGGGGGCATGCGTAGAAGAGCGTCGTCAGGTCCGGTGTACGGCTCCCTCGCCGTCCGCCGTTCGTGATGCCCCCACAGGAGCCGGCCACCCAGGAGCCGGCCCCGCCCCCTACGGAGGTGCACCCCCTCGTGCCTCGCACTCGCGTCCCAGACCTCTCGCCCCGGCGCGGACCGACACCGGCTCGCTAGCCCCTCGCGCCGCGGCCCTCGCGCACTCGTCTCGGCAACGACGTGCGCGCACCGTTCGGACGGCGCGTCCCTCCCCGTGCGCGTACGGCGCGCACGCACTCCCTCGCGGCCTCGTGCCGCCCCCGAACCGGCCTCGCGCGTGCCCATCCCTACCCGCGCGGCGGCGCCCCGTGTCGCCCGGGACGCCTGGCTCCACATCGGCGACAGAAGGAGGTGTTCTTCTTGACGAAGCGTCTCGCCGGCATGGCGTTCGCCGCGGCCGCTGCCGCGTCGTTCGTCCTGCCCGCCGCCCCGGCTCACGCCGCGGGCTGCATCAACATGGTCACAACCCCTGTCCAGTGCCTGCTGGAGCAGATCAAGGTGGAGAGCCCCGACGCGCCCGACTGCGTGTACTACGGCACATTCCCCCTCGTCTGCCTGGACGACGTCCTCCAGAGCACCGAGAGCTAGAACGGCTCCACCGCTCCCGCCGCGGCGGCACCGGGCTTCGGCACCCGGCGCTCGACCGGTTTCGGCAGGCGAGAGCACCCGTACCGATACCTGCGAAGTCCGGCGCGTCGCGCCCCCGCTCCCGGCGGTGGCACGGCCAGCGGCAGGGGCGCGCGCCCGGGCCTCGAACTCCTCGAACGACACGGAAGGGCAACGATGGACAGCGACGAGGTGCCGTACCGCTCGGCGTTCCGGCTGTGGGACACGCGCGCCTGGGTGCGCTCGAAGGACCACCAGTCGACGGCGTTCGACGGCGGCCGCGCGTTCTTCAGCCCGGACGTCGTGCCGCTGCTCGCCGTCCCTGAGTCGGCGGCGCTCAGCCCGAACGCCGTCCAGGACGTCTGCGCGCGGCACCTCCAGTGGCACCTCGCGATGACCGAGGCGCTGGAGATCGGGCCCGTCAACGACGCCGTCCTCGTCATCCGCGAGCACGCGGCGTTCCCGAAGGAGCTGCGCCGCGACGCGCTGCGGCTCTACACCGACGAGGCGGGCCACGCGGAGATGTGCGCAGCGATGGCCGACGCCGTCGAGCGCGCCACCGGCATCGCCGCCCCCGAGACGGTCCCGCCGTTCGTGCGGCTCGTCGCGGAGACCGTCGCGGCCGCGCCCGCGGAGATCCGCGACGCCGTACGCCTGCTCGCGGCGTTCGTCTCCGAGACGCTCATCAGCGCGACGCTGACGCGGGTGCCGTACGACGACCGCGTGCAGGACGGCGTACGCCGCCTCGTCGCCGACCACGCCGAGGACGAGCGCCGCCACGCGGTGCTGTTCCGCGACGTCTTCGCGCGCTACTGGCCCTCGCTCGACCCCGGCGTACGCCGCGCGGCGGGCGTGCTCGTCCCCGGCCTCGTGCACGCGTTCCTCGCGCCCGACACCGACGACCTCGTCGCGGCCGCGGCGGCGCACCCCGAGGCGTTCCCCGACCCGGTCGCGGCCGCGGAGGCCGCCACCGCGCGGGCCGGCGCCAACGGCGCGTACGCCGCCGCCGCCGAGCCGACGCTGCGCGTGCTGCACGAGCACGGCGCGTTCGACGACGCGGACGTCGCGGCGGCGTTCGTCGCGAGCGGGCTGTTCCCCGAGATCGGCGGCGCCGGCCTCCGCACCAGGGAGGCGGCGCTCACCCCCTGACCTACCCCTCGGACTCCAGGGAAGGAGGTGACACCCATGACGAAGCGTCTCGCGCGCATCGCGGCGCTCGCGCTGGCGACGGCGGCGTTCGCGCTCCCCGCGGCCCCGGCCTCGGCGGAGATCATCTGCCTCATCAACGAGGACACAATCGGTCTGCACGTCTGCGTCTAAGCACCCCTGACCGCGCCTCGCGCGGCGCACCGCGGATTCGGCCCCCGGTGCCCGGCGTTCGGCAGGTGCGGTCGCCCCACGTACGTCACGTCGTCCGGCGCGCGCCCGCCTCAGCGAGGCGCGCGCCCGGACGTCGTGCAGCTCGGCGGCAGCTCCAGGCCCGACGACGGCAGCGCCACGTCGAGCGCGGAGAGCGCGTTGCGCAGCACCCGCCCCGTCGCCTTCGCCAGCGTCGCGTCGAGGACGCCGCGGCGCTCGCAGTCCAGCGCCAGCCTCGCCACCCTGTCGGCGTGCGCGGCGACGTCGGCGGCGTCGTAGCGGGAGGCCGCCCGCGCGAACACCCACGGCAGCGCGTTCAGCGCCAGCAGCAGGTCGTTGACGGCGCGCCGCGACGCCTTGCCCTCGGCCGGCCTCGCCGCTGTCGGCGGGTCGTCGGCGAGCCGTAGCGCCGCCGCCAGCCGCGCGATCCTGGGCACGGTGTCGTTCCAGACGGCCTCGTCGTCGTACGTGATCGTGTCCTCGCGCCGCTTGCCGAGGATGAACAGCTTGAGCAGCGCCACCGAGAGCCGTTCGCACGTCTCGCGGTGGTACGGCTCGGCGCTGCCCCAGTCCGCCGCGAACCGGTCGCGGAACCCGTCCAGCAGCGAGTCCGCGGAGACGTCGGTGCCGTCGCGCGAACGGATCTTGCCGTCCGGGGAGCGGATCATGCCGTACCAGATGCCGTCCGTCGCGTCGGCGATCTCCGGGTGCCCGAGCCGCCGCAGGATCTCGAGGAACTGCGTGAACGACTCCCGCCACTGCTCCCCGGTGATGCGCACGACGCGCCCGCGCGGGTGCAGCTGCGCGCGGCGCACCCAGATCGCGACGAAGAAGACCAGCGAGAGCGGGGTGCCGTTGCGTCGCAGCAGCGTGACCTCGCCGAGGCCGATGTCCGAGAGGTCGACGTAGACGGAGCCGTCGGGCCTGCGCAGACAGGCGCCGGTGCGTACGCCCTCCTCGACGAGCGCCATCCCGACCGGCAGCGCCTCGAGCTCGCGCAGCACGAAGTCGTGCTTCAGGCCGATGCGCAGGTACGTCTCGCGGATGCCGGCGATCGCCCACTCGGTGACGCGCTCGTTGAGCGCCACCTCCTCGGGGTCGCCGTCCCACTGCCGCAGCAGCAGGTCGATCGCCTCCTGCTCCAGCCCCGGCTCGCCGGCGTTGTGCTCGGTGTGGAAGCGCGTGTAGTACGACCCGACGAAGTGGTCGGCCTTCAGGCCGCTGGTCGCCGGCTCCTCGCCGTACCCCCAGCGCTGGTACGCCACCAGCGCCTGCGCCACGTGGATGCCGAAGTTGGCCAGCTCCTCGGTCGTGACGATGTCGTAGCCCTGCGTCTCGTAGAGCTTCGACGCGGCGACGCCGAGGAAGCAGTTGCGCAGGTGGCCGACGTGCAGCGGCTTGTTCGCGTTGGGGCAGCAGATCGAGAACACCATCGGCTCGCCGAGCGGCGCGGCCCAGCCGTACCGCGGCCCCTGCTCCGTGATCGCGCCGGTGACAGCCGACGCCAGCACGTCGCCGTCGAGGGAGACGTAGACCCGCGGCGGCACGGGCAGCGCGGACGTGATCCCAGGGATGTCGGAGAGGATCTTGGCGAGCGCGCGGGCGTCCTCGGTCCCCGCGTGCACCCGGAACTCCGCCGGCGCGCCCGGGGCGGCCCGCTCCGTGTCGTACGCCGTGCCGGTCTCGCGCCCGACCAGGGCCGCCAGTGCCCGCTCGGCCGGCCCGCTGACCGCCCCCACCCGCTCCTCCTGTGTCGTACCTCGTGCGCCCGACGGGGCTCGAACCCGCAACCTTCGGTTTACAAGACCGATGCTCTCGAGCGGGAGCGAAGCGGCACACGTTGTCCCAGCGGTTCCGCCGAGCGCCTTCGGCAAGCGTGGCGGATGGCCGCACGAGGATCGCGCGCTCCTCGTGAGGAGCGGCCCGCCACCGCTAGCAGGCGACGGGTGCTCCGGACGACCGGGTGGTGCTGCTGGGACGCGGACGTGCCGCGGTGCTCCTACTCCTTCACCGATTGAGCTACGAGCGCATGAAGGGCGCCCACCCGTTCCCCCGGGCGAACGCCGCGAGCGCATCGTCACACGGCCCCCGCGCGGCGAGTCAAGCGCGGGGCTGGCGCGCAGCGTCTTCCGGACGGGCGCGAGGAATTGGGCCGAACGACGTATCCAGTGTCGGCAGGAGTTCGTTACGTCGTGACGAACGTCTCCCACCGTCTCTCTGACAGCGTGTCTTGCGGGGGCAGGGCCGCACGACCTGGAGGAGTCTCTCTTGAAGATCGCCAAGGGTGCCGTCATCGGCGTCGGCGTGGTCGCCGCCATCGGCGTCTCCGTACCCGGCTTCGCCGGTGGCAACAAGTACGCCGCCGTCGAGGCCACGCGTGACTGTGGCGACGGCGACGTCGTCAACTGGGTCGGCCCGATCAAGCTCTGGCCGCCGAACCACAAGTTCGTCTCCGAGACGGTCACCGCCGTCGCCGGCGACAGCACCGAGCAGGTCACGCTGACCCTCGCGCCGACCGTGACCGACGCCGCGGGTGGCGACGGCGGCGCGCAGCACGACCCGGACTACACCCCCGAGGACCCGGCTGCCACCGGCACCGGCTCGGCGTCCGTCGACCTCGGCCTGCGCGCCGAGCGCTCGGGCCGCGGCGAGGGCCGCACGTACACCATCGACTGGGTCGCGCAGTTCAGCGACAAGACCTGCACCTCCGGCGACGAGGGCCAGACGCCCTTCGTCGTGACCGTTCCGCACGACATGCGGCCGTCGAACCGCTGAGCACGTTCCCTACCCGAGGGCCCGGCTCCGGCCGGGCCCTCGGCGTGCGTGCGGCCGTTCTCGCGCTCGCCCTGCTGACCGGCTGTACGGCCGGCGGCACGGAGGAGCCCGACGGCAGGCCGCGCCGTGACATCGCCGCGCGGCCCGAGTCGCTGCCGCCGGCACCGCCGGCCTCGGTCGCGCCGTCGTCGTCGGCGAGCGCCCGCCCTGGCGCGTCGGGGCCGGCTTCGCCTGGGGCCGCGTCGGGCTCCGTGGCGCCGTCCGCCCCCGGCGGGTCCGCCGTGACCCGTCCGTCCGGTCCTCCCGGGCAGCCGGGCACGCCCGCTCCCGGGGCGCCGTACCGCGCCGTCGCCTCGACCGACGACCGGCGCGGCGACGCCGGCACCACCACCCCCGGCTACGGCGACCTCGCGTCGGTCACCATCGAGGACAACGGCGCCAACGCCCGCGTCACCGTCCGCATGCACGGCACCGTCCCGGCCACCGTGCCGGCGGAGGAGACCATGGGCATCGGCGTCGACTTCTACCGCTCCGCGCTGCAGGTCGAGTCCGACTACCAGCTCTTCGCCGACGGGCAGCCGGACGGGTGGTTCGCGTACCTGCACACGCCGAAGGGCTTCGTGCGCTACCAGGGGACGTTCGGGATCGGCGGGGACCGTCTCGTCTTCACCGTGCCGTGGTCGGCGCTCGGGTCTCCGGCGAGTGGCAACTTCTCGGCGTTCGCCGACTGGACCCGCCAGGCGACCCCGTCCAACAGGGCCGGCGAGGACCGCGCTCCCGGGCTGGGCAACGCGGCGTTCAGCCGCTGAGCAGGGCGTGGCTCCCCACTCGTGGATCTGCTGCGCGACGCCCGGCACGGCACCTCGCGGCGTTGTCGCAGGTCCCGATAGCGCTGCTATCGGGACCTCCTCCGCCGTGCGATGCACCGCCCCGGACGCCGCTCGCGACGATCACGAGTGGGGAGAGACGCCCTAGCCGCTGACGTTCGGCCCCGCGCGCATCACGTCGACGAGCAGCATGACGCGGCGTTCGCGCTCCATGGCGGCGCGGTAGTCGTCCCAGTCCGGGTGCTCGCCCGCGACCGCCTTGTAGTACTCGACCAGCAGGTCCATCGCCTCGGGCAGCTCGACGACCTCGGCGGTGCCCTCGGCCTGCGCCCAGTCGCCGAAGAACCCGTCGGTCAGCAGGCAGAGCGAGACCCGCGGGTCGCGGCGGACGTTGCGGGTCTTCATCGCGGTCTCGCGGGTCGAGATCCGCAGCCGCCCGTCGGGGCCGACGGCGACGGTGACCGGGGACATCTGCGGGCTGCCGTCCTTGCGGCGCGTGGCGAGCACGGCCCGGTGGTTGCTCCGTACGAACCCCCGTACGCCCTCGACGTCCACGCTCGCCCCATTTCCGTCACACGCCCGTGTTTGGATCGTCCCATGCGTACCGCCGCCCTCGTCCTCGCCGCCGCGCTGCTCGCCGGCTGCTCGTCCGGCGACCCGTCGGTCGCGCCGTCTTCGGCGACGACGTCGGCACCCGCCGGGTCGCCGTCCGGGTCCGGGCGGGAGTCGCCGTCCGCGCCGGGGTCGCCCGCCGCGCTGCCCGCCAAGTCGGGGCCCCCCAAGCTCGAGCTCGTCGCGCGCTTCAACGCCCCCACGCACGTCGCCGCCCCGCCCGGCGACCCGCGGCTGTTCGTCGTGGAGCAGGGCGGCCGCATCAAGGTCGTCAAGGACGGCAGGACGCTGCCCGCGCCGTTCCTCGACATCTCGGGGCAGACCCGCCACCGCGGCGAGCAGGGGCTGTTGTCGATGGCGTTCGCGCCCGACTTCGCCGAGTCGGGGCGCTTCTACGTCGACCACAACGGCAGGGACGGCGCCGTTCGCGTCGCCGAGTACACCGTCGGCGACGACCCCGACCGCGCCGACCCCTCGTCGCGGCGCGAGCTGCTCCGCATCCCCAAGCCCAACGAGAACCACAACGGCGGGCAGCTGGCGTTCGACGACGACGGCATGCTCATCGTCAGCATCGGCGACGGCGGCGGCGGCAACGACCCTTCCAACAACGCCCAGGACCTGGGCACGCTCCTCGGCAAGCTGCTGCGCATCGACCCGCGCCCGTCCGGCGGCAGGCCGTACGGCATCCCGCGCGACAACCCGTACGTCTCCCGCTCCGGCGCCAGGCCCGAGGTCTGGGCGTACGGCCTGCGCAACCCGTGGCGCTTCTCGCTCGACCCCGAGACCGGCGACCTCTACCTGGGCGACGTCGGGCAGTACGTCATCGAGGAGCTCAACGCCGTCCCTCCCGCGCGGCAGTCCGGCGCCAACTACGGCTGGCGCGTGTTCGAGGGCCGACGGCGCAACTTCGGCGGCGAGACCCCGCTGCGCGAGGGGCCGCTCGTCGAGCCCGTCCACCAGTTCAACCACAACGGCGGGCGGTGCGTCATCACGTCCGGCGTCGTCTACCGGGGGAGCGTGACGGCGCTGCGCGGGAAGTTCCTGTTCGGGGAGTTCTGCACCGGCGCGCTGTGGAGCATCCCGGCGGGCACGCGGGCCGACCCGAGCGTGACGACGCTGTCGTTGAAGGCGCCCCAGGTCTCGTCGTTCGGCGTGGACGGGCTCGGCGAGGTCTACGTCGTGTCCAGCGGCGGGTCCGTCTGGAGAATCTCGGCGTGAGGCCGTATCCCTCGCGCCCGGTCGAGCGCCTGTGGGCTCGAACGCCGATTCCAAGGGTGGGGATTCGCTCGTGAACCTGACGCGTACCGCGCTCGCCGCGCTCGCCGGCGCCGCGCTCGCGGCCGGCGGCTCCACCACCGTCTTCGTGACCTCCGCCGGCAACTCCCACGGCGTCGAGCAGCGTTCCGACCGCGCCGCCGAGGCGCAGACCGCCGCCGCCGCGAGGTCCGGCGCCGCGCAGGAGGCGGCCGAGGTCGACCTGCCTCCGTGCCCCGCCGACGTCAAGAACCACGGCGCGTACGTCTCCTCCGTCGCCAAGTCCGGCAAGGCCGAGCGCGCCGCCGCCAGGGCCGCCCGCAAGGCCGCGGCCAAGGCGAGCGGCAAGCCCGATGCCAAGCCGGAGAAGCCCGCCAAGGACGAGGGCGAGCAGGGCGCCCACGGCGCGCTCGTCTCCGCCGCAGCGCAGAGCGACTGCGGCAAGCCCGAGGGTGCCGGCGACGACGACGCGGCTGAGAGCACCACGGAGGGCTCGAAGGCCGACAAGGAGAGCAAGGCCGAGAAGGACGCCGCGAAGGCGGCGGCCAAGGCCGAGCGAGAGGCGGCGCGCGAGGCCGGCGCCGCGGCGCGGGCCAGCGCCACCCCGGGTCCGGCGGACAGCACGCCGTAGACCCCCACGATCGACCCAGCCCGGTCGCGCGCCCCCGAGCGCGGCCGGGCTGAGTCGTCTCCGGGACCAGATCACGGGTGGCGCCACACCGGGCACGCGAACGCGCCCGACATACCCGCGTGTCCCCGCGCGTTCTTGGAAGATCACGCGGCGTGAGACCGGCGGGCGGGCTGCAGGGTTGGGCCCCACCGAGCACGCGCGAACGCACCCCGGCGTCACTTCGGGGTGCGATGTGCGCTTTCTCGGTGCGGGAGGCGCAACCCGGAGCCTTTTCCATCGTCAGAGGTGTTCGAGGGTGAGGATGGCGGCGACGATGGGGCCGGCGCGCCAGGGGCAGGTGCGGAGCCGGCGCAGGATGCGCCAGGTCTTGAGGACCGCGAAGCCGCGTTCGCCGAGGCTGCGGA